>AMGN01000033.1 GCA_000309865.1 Methanobacterium sp. Maddingley MBC34
AGGTTGTCCTTGACCTTGTCCTAATTGTGCCACATTATCATCTCCTTTCTTTTCAATTGGTATTTTATCAGTGGGTTAGAGGTTATATAAATATGTTTGTATATTATGTTTGCGGTCAAAATCAAAGAATGCAATTTTAAAAACAGCTTAATGGAACTATTAAACGTTATGAACTTAGAATATAGAAATAAAAAAGAAAAAAATTAGGATTTTCAACTGTCTGGTTACGTTATGGTGGTACTGTTAAGAATGCTTTGGAATATATTGTTATAAGGTTCAAGCCCACCTCTTGGAGTAGCAAACTGTATGTAATATGCTGTTTTATTGTCTTTAGTGAAGATGTATGTTTTGCAATCAAGTGATTTGCCAGATGATGCTCCAGTACCACCATAAACATATTCAAATCCATTATAACCATTTTTTAGGGTAATGTTGGTTTTGTTGAGATAGTCCCCTGCCTCAGCTGAAATGTAGTATTTATACAAGCGGTCAGCCGCTTCAGAGAGGTTTCCGGCGGTGATATTGCTTTTTCCAATTCCCACATATACCGTGTAATTCTGTATTGAATCCCCCTGCAGTATAATGGTCAACATTTTAAAACCAGATTGAAATGTGAGATTCTCATCATTCTGAGGTATGGCCTTTTCACTCCAGTTTCCAGGATACTGTAATGAAATACCCTCTTTATCAAAGGTTTTATAATTTGTAGTGTTGTTTCCACCACTCTGACTGGTACAACCTGACACCAAAACCACTACAGCAATAATTAAAAAAATATAAATTTTTGCATGTTTCAATTTTTTCACCCCTCTTAAATTCTTTAAATTTTTAAATGATTAATAATACTCGTTTATTAATTTCTTTTTTTGATTGCTAAATAATCAAATTTAATTATAACCCCCATTAGATTAAACCACGTCCCACTAATCGATTTATATCCTTTTTTAAATTTTTCCACATCATACTTAGTTTCACAGCATAATAATCATTTTAAATGTTCGATGTGAATATCTTCACAATCTGTACTGTATTAACCAAATTCATGATCAAAAAAAAGGAAGGCTTGATATTTAAATCATCACAAACAACAGTGTGTGAAAAAAGTTTTTATAATGGGAACCCCCAGGCATTAGAGAATCATGATCTCTGACTATTCTCAATCAAAATGAAAAAGTATTAATACGACTTTTTTTGAATCTATTATTAAATATGACTTTTTAGATTCTATAATAAGGATTCAAGTGGAATTTATAATATGATTCACCTGAGTAAATAATTAGTAGTCAAAACCGGTTTGAATAATTCAGTTATTAGCTCCACTCGTTTAAATTAACTATTTAAAGATTATAATACATATCTAAGATGTAGTACTATATAAATGAATTAAAGAGGTAAAAAAATGGCTGCCAATATCCATGTTATAACTGGTAAAAAAAATGGTTGGGATGTTAAAAGAGATGGGGCTGTAAAAGCTTCTGGACATTTTGATACAAAAGAAGAAGCAATTGAATTTGCTGAAAAAGAAGGGCAAAGATACAATGTTGAAGTTTTCATCCATAATGAAGATGGAAAAATAGAAAAAAAGGAAAGCTTCGGTAAAAACCTTTACCCAGGTTAAATAAAGTTTTTTTTGTTTATTTTTTCCAGGGGTTCCTTTTTTCTTAATAAATCTTTAATAAATCCAATTTCTCTAAATTATTTTTCTTAAAATATTAATGAATTTAACATCCCCATTATGACCTAATTTTATCCAGTTATCAAAGAATTACACTTCCACACTGTACTTAAATTCCCATATGAACTTACCAGTATGCTCACATCCAGCTAAATGTTCCATTTCATGGGAAACTCCGTAAGCAGCAGATCCAGAAAAATTTAGAGGGCCTGGGATCCTTTTAAGACTTATTTCCATGATTTTGGGGTTTAGTTCTGCCTGTATAATATCTTCAGCATCGAGTTTAACCCGGAAAGGTCTTTCCACCAGTTCACGTTCATTTTTACTACCACACTTCTCCAGACGCAGCACCTTGCCCTCAGTGGAGATTAAACTGGGATTTACAAATAGGGTAACCCGTTCCAGAGTGTAACCTTCACCTTCATCATTATTATAACGTGTTATTTTCTCCTTCACAGCCATGGCTTCCAGATCACTGGTTTTAAAACTCCAATCCCCACCGAATTTAAGGGAAAATAATACTGGTATGAAAGCATCCGGTTTAATCTGGAGATCATTTATTGCTTTATTCTCAGCGAAATTGAAAGAAAGCTGTTTTTTGAGTTTATCATAATCCAACTTATCATAATCTGAAGATTCCATATAATCACCATTTCAATTATTTTAAAAAAAATACCTCAAATGATTGGTAGATTGAATTAATGATAATAATTATAATTGACATTTAATTTATGTAATTGGATTAAGTGCCTATTTAAAAAAAATGAATGGTTAAAAACAGAGAACATCTGTTTTTAGTTCTATATGTAAATAATTTCATATGAAATAAAAATCCTGATTTTTTCTCACCTTTTCATTTATTCTGGTGATCCTGGATGGCTTTATCAACCACAGTGAGTATAGCTAGATCCAAGTCATCTTGTTCCCTAATAACCAGGGGGATATTATCACAGTATACCACTTCCAAACCTGCTTTAAGAGCATCCTTGGTAGCTACATCAACTGCAGCAGCTTTCAGCTCAGTTAACATTACATCCACTTCATCGATGTATTTTTCAATATCTTTCTGGAGTAATGGTCTGTTAGAAAGGTGCGGTGTGGTTCCCACTACGGTACAGTTGTGTTCAGATTCCAGATGTTTTATGAGCACATCCTTAACTGAATCAGGAGCAGTAGTAGCAAATAAGACACGTTTACCTTCCACTGAATCTAAGGGTTTGGGACGGAATACTGTGGGTATCACTATGGCTTCGGGGTTGATTTCTTTTATGACTTTTTCAATGCGTTCCACTTTCTGTGGACTGGCCATTGGCTCTTCACACATGGTGATAACTGCCAGGTCTGCCATTTTAATCCGGAAAGGGCCGAAGAATCGTTCAATATTGATCATTGGCTGGTTAGCACCCACCAGTACAATGTGTCTGTCTGTTTTAATTGGTGGTATGGCAGCTCCACTACCTTCCATTATCACAAACTCTGAATCAACTTCATTGGCCATCTGGGCACCCTTTTTCATGTTGGTGATGAACACCTGACCCACCATTCCACCACCACAACGACGACATCCAATGGTGAGTATGCGACTCATAAGAGCATCTTCCCAGTGGTCACTGGCAGCATGAATTCCTTTATCAGACTGTTCCATGAGGTACTGGGGTGTGATTTCGATCTCATCTCCCCGGACAATTTCTGGTTCCTCTGGACCACCACGACCCATAGCTACCACACAGGGATTGTATTGTTCCAGGTGTATTAATCGGGCAGCATATGCAGATACAGCAGTTTTACCTATACGTTTACCAGTTCCCAATATCTTGACCGATGGTTTAGTAAGAACATCATATTCATCCAGGGGTTGGAATGAAAAATCAGGACCCTCGTAAAGGATTCCCTGCTCCAAAACCAACGATGCAATTTTAAAACGTTTAGAATAATCAACAACAGGTTCATCAGAAAGATCCATGACAACATCTGCCTGGTGTTCTGTTGCAACCTTAACAATAACATTATAAGGAATTTTATCATGTTCAGGGCCGAAATAAACTTTAACTCCCAATTTTTCACCGATTGACTCGGGTGTAGCATCTCTTAGTTTTTCTGTGCCTCCAATAAATACTGCGGCCACAACTTCAATATGTTCAAGGTTATCAAGGGTGTTTAACGCTGATTTAGTAACAGGGAGGTAGTGCTCACCATCTATCAAGCACACCATCTTCAATAAAGCACTCATCTATTATCACCAGCCAGGGGTTCCTATTATTGCATCTTTATTTTTTGGGCAGCCAAAGTATCTTCATTCTGGAATTTTATGAGTTCTTTCCGCGACCGTTTAACCAGTTCTGAGAGGCCATTGGAGATGTTAGAAGAACTTCCTCCGTTATTGGCAGCAATGATCTCAGAAATAGAATTGGACAATACAAAAATAGCATATTTATGTTCAGCTTTGGTGCGGTGTATGTGATGGGGGCTGATGTTAAGGCACAGATAATCCTTACACTCATCCTTCACCTCATACTCATGGTCCAGATGCTTCAAAACGTATACCAAAAATTGATGCAACTGTATAAGTTCATCTTTGTACATATCTACCAGACACCTACAATTTGAGTAATTTAGATTCGATTAATATGCATATATAAGTTTTTACCAAAAGCTATACCCAGAAAAACCATAAGCATAAGGTATAAAGTATTAAAGTGCTGGGCATAGTGGGTAAATTATAGTTTACCTATGATTACAAATAAAGGTTTTGACTGATCTATTAAACAATACTATTCATTCACAATAACTCCTATTACCCCTTTATAATTAATTAATAAATTGATATCTGGTTAAAAAATGAAAACCATAAAAATTGAAGATGGAAACATAAGAGAACTCCTGGGAAGGTCACAGATAGACGCTGATTCTGTTATGAGGATTGTAAATAACATTGTTAGCGATGTTAAAAACAATGGAGACGAATCACTCCGTCAGTATACTAAACAGTTTGATGGGGTTGACTTAAAGGATTTTCTAATTAAAGAAGAAGACCTAAAAGAGAGTCTCAGTAAAATTGAAGATGACCTGGTTCGCAGTCTTAAACAGGCCGCATCTAATATCCGTAAATTCCACCAGGCCCAGCTACCCCATGAGTGGTCCATGGAAGTGGATGAAGGTATAACTGCGGGTCAGATTGTCCGACCTCTGGAGAGGGTGGGGTGTTACATACCTGGAGGGAGAGCTGTTTATCCTTCAAGCATTCTCATGACAGTCATTCCAGCTAAAGTCGCAGGAGTGAGTGAAATTATCTGTTGCACTCCGCCCGGTCCAGATGGAAAGGTGGAAGATATTGTTCTTACCGCAGCGTACCTTGCTGGTGCAGATAAAGTTTACAGGGTGGGAGGTGCCCAAGCCATTGCAGCAATGGCCTACGGAACCCAAACCATACCTGCTGTGGATAAGATCGTAGGACCCGGTAACATATTCGTTACTGCAGCTAAAAAGATGGTCTACGGTCAGGTGGATATTGATTTCCCTGCTGGACCCTCTGAGGTACTTATAATAGCTGATGAAACCGGTAATCCTGATTACATAACACTGGATCTTCTAGCACAGGCTGAGCACGACCCCCAGGCTGCATCAGTACTGGTGACCACATCCCCTGAACTGGCCAGCTCAGTGAATGAGAAACTGCAGCAAGAATTGCCCCTGATGAAACGGAAAGAGATCATTGCAGAGTCACTTGAGGAAAATGGAATGATCATCGTGGTGGATACACTGGATGAAGCTGTCTGGTTTTCCAATGAATACGCACCTGAACACCTGATGATCATGACACGTGATCCAGAGGAACTGGTTAAGGATATTAAAAATGCAGGTAGCATATTCCTTGGAAATTTAACACCAGTGGCAGCCGGTGATTATGGCTCAGGTACCAACCATGTCTTACCCACATCATTCTGTGCCCGTATGTACTCTGGACTCTCCACAGAGTCCTTCCTGAAAAAACCAACAGTTCAACGGTTATCCCGGACGGGTTTGAACAATCTCAAAAGTGTAGTCATCCCTTTAGCAGAATATGAAGGTTTATATGCTCATGCGGAGTCATTTAAAAAGCGTCTTGATGAGGACTAAGTGCAGGTCTTTTTATTAGGAGTGGTTTTTAGATCTAATCGGGTTGATATTAAATCTGGATTGATTAAAATCAATCTGGATCCTGAATCCATGGCTAAATTAATATATAATATAATACCCCAATGATATTAGAGAAGTAAATAATTAGATTGAATAAATAATATTATATTATACATATTTTAAAGATATAAATCTAAATTTAAGCTTAAAAGCTTTTTTTATAGATTCATATTATAAATCTGCATCTTTATCAATTTGTATGTTAATAAAATAAGGATTAATCTAAAGAAGGATATATAATTCCCAAAAATAAGGAATAATCCTCCTAAAATGGAATAATCCTTCCAAAAGGAATAAATCTTACATTATAATAATCGAGGTGAATTAAATTGACAGATTCATTAGGAGACTGGAAAAGAACACATTATTCACAGGAACTAGACGAAGATATGGACACTGAATCAGTGACACTCATGGGCTGGGTTCATGAAATCCGTGACCTCGGAGGTATCATATTCGTACTCTTACGTGACCGGAACGGGATCACCCAGATCACCGCTCCCAGTAAAAAGATATCACCGGAGTTACTGGCAGAAATCAGAAAGTTCAAAAAGGAATCTGTAATTGCAGTTAAAGGAACTGTACAGGGATCACCCAAAGCCCCTGGCGGTGTAGAGATCATACCCACCGAAGTAAAGGTTTTAAACGAATCCAAACAGCCCCTACCTCTGGATCCAACCGAAAAGGTGCGGGCTGAAATTGACACCAGACTGGACTCCAGGTACCTGGATCTTCGAAAACACAGTATCAGTGCCATATTCAAAATAAAAAGTGTAATGCTGCACTCGGTCAGGGTTTACCTTGAAGAAAAAGGTTTCATGGAAGTTAACACCCCTAAACTGGTAGGATCAGCCACCGAAGGTGGTACAGAACTGTTCCCAATCACCTACTTTGAAAGGGAAGCCTTCCTGGGCCAGAGCCCCCAGCTTTACAAACAGATGATGATGGCCACAGGACTGGACAAGGTTTATGAAATCGCACCAATCTTCCGGGCTGAGGAACACGACACCATGCGTCACCTCAACGAGGTTATCTCCATCGATGCAGAAATTTCATTTGCCAACCAGGAAGATGCAATGAACCTTCTGGAAAAACTGGTGCACAATGCCATTAAAGAGGTAAAAGAAAACTGCCAGGCAGAACTGGAAGACCTGGGAGTGGAACTGGAAGTACCTGAACTACCATTCCCCCGCTTAGAATACGATGAAGTTGTTGATATCGTTAACTCCAAGGGAGTACCATTAAGGCACGGTGAAGACCTTTCCCGAGCTGCTGAAAAGGCACTGGGAGAAGTTATGGAAGGATATTACTTCATAACCAACTGGCCCAGTGAAATCAAACCATTCTATGTCTTACCCCATGAAGATGCACCCGAGAAAAGCTATGCCTTTGACCTGATGTACCGGGACCTGGAAATATCCTCTGGAGCAACCAGGGTACACCAGCATGACTTGCTGGTTGAACAGATAAAGAGCAAGGGACTTAACCCCGACTCATTCCAGCGTTACCTGGCAGCATTCGAGTATGGAATGCCACCACACGCAGGCTGGGGTCTGGGAGCAGAACGATTCACCATGTGCATCACAGGGATGAAAAACATCCGGGAAACCGTGCTCTTCCCAAGGGACAGGAGAAGGTTAACTCCTTAAAACAACCTTTTTTTAGAAAAGGGTCGTTTTATCAGTAAATCTTTTTAAATTTCTTTTTTGATTCATTCACTTTTTTTAAATTTTTATATATTTAATAGCCATAATTCAAGGGAAGGCATAATTCAAGGGAATATTAAAAGATACACAATCCAGAGGAATTTAATTATGAAAATATATGACATAGCTGTGGTTGGAGCCGGGCCTGCAGGTTGCATGGCGGCAATTAGAGGGGCTCAACTTGGTCAAAAGGTAATCCTCCTTGAAAAAAATGATAAAATTGGCCGTAAGCTCCTTTTAACCGGTAGTGGCCGATGTAACCTTACTAACACTGCCTCACTTGACACGTTCTTGGAAAAATTTGGTAGGAGAGGTTCATTTTACAGGAGTGTTTTCAGTGAATTTTCCAACCATGATCTCATGAATTTTTTCAAAAAGCACCACCTGGAATTGAAAGAAGAAGAAAACGGACGTATTTTTCCAGTTACAGAAAAAGCAGAATCTGTGGTAAATGTTTTAAAAGATGTTTTAGCTGAATACAAGGTGAAAATTGTCTATAACTATCGTATGAAACATCTTCATAAGATGTCAAATATTTTCAAGCTGTCTTCAACGGAAAATGAGATGATTACTGCACATAATGTTATCCTGGCCACTGGTGGGGTGACCTATGGATTTACCGGCTCTACAGGTGATGGTTATGCTGCTTGTGAATTACTGGGACATCATATTACCGAACTCAAACCAGGATGTGTTCCACTGAGGGTTCGTGAAAAATGGGTTCACCAATTGAAGGGGGTTACTCTGGAGGATGTGGGGCTCAGAATAGGGTATGGTGGAAAAAGAATATCTTTACCCGATGGAAACCTTCTTCTAACACATTTTGGTATTTCAGGACCAGTTATTATTGATATGAGTCAGATGATTGTTGATACCATGGATAAACATGGTGATCTGAAGCTTTACATTGATTTCAAACCAGATATCAATCAGGAGGCCCTGGGTGCCCAGTTGATGGAAGACTTCCAGAATAACAGTAAAAAGACATTGAAAAACTATTTAAAGTACCATCTTCCCAACAGCACCATTGAACCTGTTTTAAAGACTGTATCACTTGATCCTCACAAGAAGTTAAACCAGATCACCAAAAAAGACAGATTGATTTTACAGGAAATATTAAAAGCCATCCCAATAACAATTACTGGACATCTTCCCATGGATAAAGCCATGCTGACCTGTGGTGGTGTATCTAAAAAGGAAATCAATCCTCAAACTATGGAATCAAAGTTAGTAAATGGATTGTACTTTGCAGGAGAAATGATTTCAGGATGCGCCCCCAGCGGAGGTTATAACCTGCAACAGGCGTTTTCAACGGGTTTTAGTGCAGGAAGTAGTGCTGCGGGTAATTCATTTTCACCATAAAAAGTAGCGAAATATGAATTAAACTGTTAAATGAAGAACTGATAATAAAAATTTAAAGAATAAAAAAATAATATTTTAAATCAATATAACAGAAAGGGTAGAAACCCTTTTTTATTATATTGTTATATGGATGTTTAAGCACATTAATTTATTTCTTTTCACCTATGGTTTTAATGTACTCCTCCAGTGGTCTGGTGGCAAAGTAAAGCACGATTACCGCTCCAATTAACCAGGTGAAGTTAGTAACAATGGTTTGTGCTGAATTGCCTCCTGGGAAAATCACCAGTCCAAATGCCATTAAAGGAACAAATGCCAGGTAAACCGTTATGAGGGATACAGTTATGGCCTTTCTGATTTCACCGGTGTTAAAGGGCGATGTTCCAGACATGTAATTTACAATGAGCATTACTCCCAAGAAAGTGACCAATCCCAAAGAGACAAAAATCCACTGTAAGGGTATTGCCAGAAGATTGATTATAGCTGGTATAACCACCAGATCCAGAACCCCTAAAATACCGATCATCTTCAGGGCACTTTTCCAGCTTTTCTCCTTAGAATGCCTGACCTTACGCAGGAGGTTGTCCCTTTCTTTAGTGGCCTTTATCCTTTCTTTATCCATCCATTCAATCTTACTCTCAAGTTCACCATTGATGGATTCTAATTTTTCAATTTTCAGGAGATTTAAATTGTTGATCTCATTTTCAAGATCAATACGTTGTTGATTTAATTCATCAACCGTCTTTTCCAATTGTTTTTCTTCTTCTGCAGCCATGATAAATCCCCCACCTGAGGAAATTAGTTTAAAGTGCAAATAGAGTCAACACTAATATTATTCTATTATAGTTATGGGCATATATTAATTTTTAGATGGAATCTGACTTTTTTTTGTTCAGAGAGCGTATTGTAAATATTATTACATAATAATATAACAATTGTTTTATTAAGCTTGTAAATGGCTAATTGTTTACAAAAAAGAAGGTAAAAATGGAGAATGATTGATTAATATGAGAAAAGTATTTTTCAACAAAAAATTTACTATTTTTTTACATCACCCAATAACATTCCTGTAACCCAATAACATTCCTGTAATATTCTTCTTCCTATTCAGTTGTACATCATAACTTTTGATTATAAAAAATATCAAAACAAAAAGCTTTTTCTATGATAGGATTAGTGTTATTAATACTAATGTGGATGTTAGTTTATCCTCAAATGCATGAAAGCACCATATATATTAACATCTATTATTCTAAGCAGTCTCTGTTTCATAACATTCTTATATCTCTTTCCTAAAACATGGCTAAAATCTCCAGATGAAAAAGACTCTGAAAAAAATATATTATGACAATGCATTTGGAAGGTATTTAATATATGAATAATTTAACTAATAGTGGGAAGAATGGAGTAGGGGACTTTTGAAACTGTTTTTTTCTAAACATATCTCTCTAATAATGTATAGGATTTGGTCGTCCCTGACATAAAAATATGGGAAAGATTTAACGGAAAATTGCCCCCGCAATAACCCATTAGCCAACTCTTACCTTTAATCAATAATTGGAATGTTTAATTTGAAAAATAGCATATTATTAAAGATAGGATTAATAGTGCTAATATTAATCATTTTAGCGTACGCATACATTTCTTTGACATAAAATAAAAAATTTACTGACAGTGCCATAAGCTTTGATTATCCTTGTTTTTTTATCCCTCAACATGGTGAATCAACTGGTTCAACAATGCAAAAAGTGGCTTATTTTACCAGTGGCGATCCATTTAATTCTCAAAACATCTTAGTGACCAAGAATAAAACAGCTATCTCAGCTTCAAAATTAAGAGATGATGCTGTTTTAACAAGTCAAAATAGATCAGACTGCAAAATACTGTCTAAATCAACTGTTACTAATCTTAATGGCATTATTCTTGAAACAATTGTAATAACCGTAGTTGTTAATGGGAAACCTTCAATAAACTATTTGATGTCATTTAAAATCAATGACACAGTCTACGCTATTGGAGTTTATGGACCGGAATCAAACGGTAAAAAAATCTCAAACACCGCTAACAGCATTTCCAAATCATTAAATATAACTTAAATAGGGAAATAATTAATAATAGCCATAAAACCTGCAATCATGGATATAACCTATAATAAAGGAATTATTTAAAGTTGAAGAAATCAATAAAGAACAATATGAATTTTTGAAAAGTAGATTGGATAATCATGTTCATTATACATGAAGAATATCGTGTGGAATCTGAAACCAAATATGATGAACCTTCTGAAACTTTGCTAATGGGGATTACTGTCATTATTCCAGATCGTCTCCTCCCTAACGATGCGAAAAATAGTGGTCTTTTATTTGTAGATCAATAAATGGATTTCCAGAATTCTATGAAAATGAAAAGAAGGTAGTTAAAAAATAAGTGGATTTTTTCCTATTTTTTCTTGGATTTTTTCATTTTTTCAATAGATTTGATTGCTTCAGCTTTTTTTTCAGGATCTTTAAATGTAGGTCTTTCAATAGGTCCTGTAATATCTTCAAATTCTTTTATCCTTTTCCCTAACCACATATATAATTCTTTAGCAGATGTATGTGACATAATTACTTCATAATCTGCTACTTTAGCCACTCTAAAATCTTCATCGGGTTTATCGATTGGCAGGATAGCCTCATTAAAAAAAGCTATTCTCATGTCATGTGCAGTGAATCCTCCAAACGCTCCCGTAACATAAATTTGTTTAATTTCAGAATTTATTATAATTGGAACTTCATCTTTTTCTGCAGCCATTTTTTTTCCCTCTGAAATTATTGATATTTTAAGCAATTATTTCACGATCTTCACTGTTAATTAATTTATCAGATTCACTTAAAGGAGAAGTTGATGAAAGTCCAAATAGTAATTCCTCTCGATACAATACTTGTGAACTATCTGATGGGTTGAAAATTTCTATTAACATAGTTTCTTCAGGTAAGGCATCATAAGTACTACTGATTAAAGAATGTTTAGTATGGTTTTCTTGGCGTTCAAGAATTTCTTCATCGATTATTTCATCAACCATATTAAAGATTTCTTCTAATTCCTCTTCGTCAATTTCTTCATCAGCGGTTTCCTCTGCTTCATAAATTTCCGTTTGTTTATTGATTTCAATTTCAGCTAATCTTAACTGAAATGTATTTAAGGCTTTAATGGCTGGTGATTCTGTATTTACTTTATATAACTGTGTTTGTCCGTATTTATTTCCATGTTTAATTAAATCGTATTCTTCAAGTTTTTCAAAAAAATTGTATAAAGTACTTCTTGATATTTTGGAAGACTCTGCAATGTCTGTTTTTGAAAATTCAGAGTAAGGATTGGAAATTAAGAGATCAATAACCCTGATTCTGGGATAATTCCCAAAGAATTCTATAAACATTTTCACATCCCTCCTTTGATCCCATGCTTGTTCAATAATTAGACGCTCACTGTATTTATAATTAACTTACTTTTGTATTGTGAAGAAATAGTATTATTATAGACAAATTAATTAATAATGATAGAATATATTTATTTTTATGGTTAGGGAGTTTGATGATATAGAAATTACAATTCTTCTAAATTTGTATAAGGGGGGTTATATTAATAAACGACACACCCCTATGAGGAATGCTATTAAAGGAATTTCTAGTGATAAATTAGGTGAAGCTAAAAAATTGATTAAAAACCTAATAAAAGAAAGATATTTAAATCCTTACCCAACAGGCCATGATCTAGATGTTCGTATTAATCCTGCTCGATTAGAAGAAATAAAAGAAAAACCAAAATTTAAAGAAGCCATTGAAGACGATTTTTAATCCAGTCCTATTTATTACCTCTCAATGCCCTTATTTTTGCTTCGTTATCTTTCATCAAGTCCACAACCCCCGCTGGGAAGTATTCAAGGTCACGATATATTCATATCATATATTTTTAACATGTCTAGTTCGTAGGTATATTCTTCATCCCATCCTGTTTTGAAACACAATATTAGTCATTAATTTCCTGAATTCTTCTGCTTCTTCCTGGGCTGTGAGGTTCTTTTTCCTTTAGATTACTTTCCCTTATCAGCATCTTTCTGTGCATTTTCTCATTCCGTATGCTGGATAGATTTTTCAAGGCCACTTGGAGGTTTAGCTATATTAATCATGGTGTTAGCAATGACTTTTTTTCTTCCCCTTCTGTGATCTCAAGTATCATTGATCCTAAGTATCATCATTCCATCAAGTTCTGAAATCTTTTATTGGAGTAATAAAATCTTTTAAGTCCTCATTGAGCTGGTTAGTTCACATATTTAATTCCAAAAATTTGACATTTTTGGTAAGAATCAAATATAATTTAATCAAAAATTACCCTTAAATCATCAAACTACCATAACATTCACCAGGACGATTAACATGATCAACGTAGTATACGATATCAAAGTTTATAGACATGTTCTAAAAGACATCATCAGAGAAGATGATGTGGTGGTGGAGCTGGGATGTCATGTGGGTAATTCCACCAGTATAATATCCCAGCTGGCACCAAAGGGTAAAATAATAGCCCTGGATAAAGGCCCACAATCTAAAAAAAAGTTAGATGAACTTATAAAAGAAGTTAAGACTCCCATTGAGTTTATCCAGAGCGATGTGCGTCTTCACGAGACTCTGGAAGAAGTGACTAAAAAGGTTAACAAATTAGGGGGTTGTGATGTTCTCTCGGTGGATCTGGGTGGGGGTTACCATCCGGACACCACCTTTAAAGTATTCTTCATTTGGTCATCAACTTTAAAACCTCGTAACACTATAATAAGAAACAGAGGTCTTTTAGATTTCATACACTCATCATCCAGCTCTGAGGTTATCAGGTCTGAAAATGGGTGGCTGGAGTCCTGTGGAGATGATGGCATCCCACCGCGATTAAAAGAACTAAAACTCTGGTCTCCAAAACTATAAGAAGGAGGGTGTTTATGATAGGAAAGAAAATCAGGATTGAACGAATTATCAACCGAAAAACAGGGCGATGTGTTATTGTGCCCATGGACCACGGTGTTTCAATTGGACCTGTGGAAGGAATAATAAAAATGGCAGAGACCATTGACGAAGTGGCAAGCGGCGGTGCCAACGCTGTAATAATGCATAAAGGAATGGTTGGCACAGGACATCGTGGATATGGACGAGATATCGGACTGATTATTCATTTATCCGCCAGTACTGCCCTGGGACCCGACCCGGATCATAAAGTGCTGGTAACCTCCGTAGAAAAAGCCATCCAGCTAGGAGCAGACGCAGTATCAGTGCACGTAAACGTGGGATCAGAAATGGAACCCGAGATGTTAATGCACCTGGGAAGCATTTCCGAGATATGCGATGACTGGGGCATGCCACTCATTGCCATGATGTATCCCCGGGGCAAAAAAATCGACAACGAACACTCTGCAGAAGTAGTGAAACTTGCTTCCCGTGCTGGTGCTGAACTGGGAGCCGACATCATTAAAACCAACTACACCGGAGACCCGGACACATTCAAAGAAGTTATTGATGGCTGTCCAGTTCCACTGGTCATAGCTGGAGGACCCCGGGTTGAAACCGACCGAGAACTCCTGGAAATGGTGAAAAATTCAGTTGATGTTGGTGGAGCTGGTGTAGCAATAGGTAGAAACATTTTCCAGGCAAGATCACCACAAAAAACCACTAGAGCTATTGCCGAGATTGTTCACAATAACCTGGATGTTGATGAGGCCCTTAAAATCCTCAACGGCAGATAAAATCAATTAATAAAAATTGATTTCCATTAAAATATAATTAATAATCCATAGAAGGTTAAAGCTATGAAATTTGCATGGATAATGGCCGAAGGTAATGTATGGGATAGGAAAAAACAGTTCATTACCACTGCACTTGAATCAGGGATGGACCACATTGTTGACTTCAGCGATGTGGACAATATTCGCAAACTGGGTAATGTAAAGCTCATCTCCGATATAGAAGGCGCCGATGTGGTACTGGTTGGTCGTAACAGTGAAGGAGATGGCACCCTCATCATACCAGATGACCTCTCAGAATCCAAGGACCTGGCTGCCGTGAAAAGATTGAAAAGAAGGGATAAAAAGGTAGCAGCCTACGTGGAAATCCTCACCAAAAAACACGAAGAACTGGCCACCATACTCGGAAAAGATGCAGATTACCTCATCCTCATGGGCAGGGACTGGAAAGTCATACCCCTGGAAAATATAATCGCCGGCCTCCAGGGTGAGAAAGTTAAAATCATCGCAGCAGTAGCAGACTATGATGAGGCTAAACTGGCCCTGGAAACCATGGAACACGGAACCGATGGTGTCTTACTCTGCCCCCATGAAATCAACCAGATAAAAAAGGTAGCTGAGTTAATGGAGAAAATACAGAGCGAAAATTACCAGCTTAAACCAGCAACCATCACCAAGGTGGAACCAGTTGGTATTGGAGACCGGGTCTGTGTGGACACCTGCTCCATGATGCAGATAGGGGAAGGTATGCTGGTGGGATCCTACTCCCAGGGACTGTTCCTGGTGCACAGTGAGTCCATGGAAAGTGAATACGTTGCCTCACGACCTTTCCGGGTTAACGCCGGCCCAGTGCACGCCTACGTCATGACCCCGGGCAACAAAACCAAGTACCTCTCTGAACTGGAAACCGGAGATGAAGTCTTAACCGTGGACCAGAAGGGTAACAGCAAAGTAGCCATAGTGGGACGGGTTAAAATTGAAAAACGACCATTGATGCTGGTGGAAGCTGAATATGATGGAGTAGTTCTTAGAACTCTTCTTCAAAATGCAGAAACCATCCGCCTGGTCTCAGAAGATGGTAAACCTACTTCCGTGGCAGAACTGAAAGTGGGGGATAAGATAATGATCTATCTAGACCCTAATGCCCGGCACTTTGGAATGGCCATTGAAGAGACTATTATTGAAAAGTAATCCCCAATATTAGGGATAAATACCTGGTTTATCCCTTAATTTTTCTATATTTTTTTATATTTCATAATTCTATCTTTTATATCAAAAGTTACCCTCCAAAAAACATAAAATTTTAATAATACTTTTTTACATATTCGTTTTAAGTAATATGGACAAATATTTAATATTGAGGGGGTTAACCGATTAATAAAAAGATTTTAGGATTAATCATTGTTTTAGTGGCTATTGTTGGTATTTATGGATTGTTTTATGCCGCAGTTACAACTATTTTGATGCCTTGGGATACAACTACGTTCGAAATGGAATTAAGCACCGTTCAGATACCAGTTAACAATGCTTCAACTATTGCTGAGATGGAAAGTGCAGCTGCAGATACGGAAAGTACATCTTCACTGAGTTATGTGTCAAAGAGTGAGAGGACGGAAGTGGCAAACATAATGCGAATAACTAACACACCTCCTCCTGGATTTTTTGATCAAATGAAAGGTTATGAGCAATTAAATTATTTCAGGATGTTAGCTTACACTTTGATATTTAGAGGAGATATTTCCAATCAGATAAAAAATATTTCAAGCACGCACAAGGAAATTTCCCGTTTGGATAATGAAACCGAATCTCTAAATCAAAAACTGTACACTGATATGGAAAAGGGAGATAGTAAAGGATATGCAGAAGATTTAAAGAATATTGCTGATAATTTGAAACAGCAAAACATTGCTATGGAAACATTAAAAACCCAACTTGAAAACTTAATCAACATGTTAAAAACATAAACTGACTTTTAGTAACGATCCAAAACCTGCACAGAATGTAATCAAAAAATCAACAATAATTAAAAAACCAATTAACACTATAAATTAAACTATACAATCACAGAGTTAAAAAGGGGTTAATGTAAATGTCAACATACAATGTGGAAGTCATAACACCCTCAATTAAGGATGAACTATTAAATGAACTTAAAGGTAAGGTTAAGTTCGAAAGAAAGGCCAACATCCACGGTGCCTGTGTTAAACTCCTCACGGATAATGAAGCGTTTAAAGAGGAATGGGAAGATAACTTTAAGTTCATGAATGAGGATATCCGTCCCCATGCCAAGATCTTCTCAACCGAAGATGGTGGAGATCTGCAGGTTTTATATGAACCTATCTCCAAAACCTGCATCATTAAAAACTGTGACTACTATGGCTGGATAAAAAGCATAGCCCTGGCAACCATTTCCGATTTTTTTGAAGAATACCATTCTGAGCACCGACGTTACTCAACCCATGGATCCGCAGTTGACTACGGCGGACATGCCATGGTCATCATCGGACCCCCAGGGACTGGTAAAACCACCTTAACCTATGGACTGCTCCAGTATGATGATTTCAATTACATATCCGATGACTGGTTCTTCACCCGACTCTTCAACAATGCAGCAGTTGTCTATTCCTCAGAAAAGAATTCATACATCAGGGATGATTTAGCCCAGGTCTGGAAGGGATTCTCCCAAGAGGTGAACCAGGTCCAGCTGGATAACCGGGGCCGGGGAATTGCCGACGTTAACACACTTTTTAAAGGGAGAGTTCGGGAAACAAGCACCCTTAAAACTGTAGTTCTCCTGGAACGGGACCCGACAAATCCTCCTTTCCGCAAACTGGATCACGCCAAAGCCCTGGATTTCATGCTTGAGAAAGATTTCTGCAACCCCCACCAGCTGGTAAGAGATGAACGTAAACTCAACATAAGAAAACACTTCTTCCATGAGTTATTCCAGGCAGTTGATGTTTACCTCTTGAACACAGTGGAAACTCCCCAGGAAAGTTTGGACAGGATAAAAAATCTTATAATTTGATATGAATCTTATAATTTGATATAAAATAGTAACAAATCTAATAATTTAATAAAATAGTAATTAATAGATTATTCTAAACTTAGATTTGAACTTATATGATGATTCAAACTTCAGATAATTCTAAAACTTAGAAAATACTTAACATTTCAGACTATCTAAAACTTAGATGATGATATTTAAGCTTAGAAAATTTTAAAAATTAGATGATTCTGACACTTCAAATTAACTAAAAATACTAAAAACAGCTAATCAGGTGATTTCAATGAGAGCATTTATAGCAGTTGATGTGGATAGCAGGTTATCCTATAAAATACAGAAAATACAGAAGGAACTTAAGAAAACCCGCGCCCCATTGAAGATGGTGGAACCAGAAAACCTGCACTTCACCTTCAAATTCTTCGGTGAGATTTCATCATCCCATGCAGACCAGATAATCAGTATTATGCTGGAAAAACTGGAAAAGTACCAGTCATTTCCACTGCACATTAAGGGAACTGGTGTGTTCCCTAAAATGGATTACATGCGGGTTATATGGTTGGGAATTGAAGATCCAAACCGTTTTTCTGAGCTTCAAAAAGACCTTGACCAGGAATTTGCCAAGATGGGATTCAAAAAGGAAAAAAGTTACATACCCCACCTCACCATAGCCCGGGTGAAGGGTCCTCAAAATAAGGAACTCTTAAAAGAGAAGATAATGGAATTAGAGTCCATTGAAATCGGTGACATGACCCTGGAAAAACTGGTTTTAAAGAAGAGTGAACTCACCCCGGTTGGTCCCATATACACCGATGTTAAGGAATTCTTCATTTAAAAAGATTAATAGTAATAAATAACAGTTAAACGTTTAAATAACGATTAAATGTTCCGTTATAATAACAATCAAACAGGCAATAAGGTTTATGAAACTACTAGAGGTAATTACAAGTGATTGATTTTAAACAGGTTTTAGGCGATATTGAACCCTCACCAGAAGAGGTATCAAAGGTTCATGGTTTATCAAATAAATTAATTGAAATTATAAATCTTAATGCCCATAAAGGGGGTATTGATGCAGAGGCTGTGCTTTTAGGTTCAGTGGCCAAGAACACATGGATATCCAACGGCAATAACAGGGACGGCAAGGACTTGGATATTGATATTTTCATCAAATTCCCACTCACCACTTCTTTAGATGATCTGAAGCTTCAGGGCCTGGAACTTGCAGAAAAATGCATAAAAGAAGTTAATGGAACCTATGAAGCACGATACGCATCACACCCCTACCTCACCGGTACCATTGAAGGTTACATGGTTGATTTTGTTCCCTGTTATGATATTAAAGATTCCAGCCAACTGAAATCTGCAGTGGACCGCACACTCCTCCATACCCAGTACATCATGACTAATTTGAAACCCAACCAGACCCAGGAGGTTCGTCTCCTGAAACGCTTCATGAAGATGGTGGGAACCTATGGTTCTGAATTCAAGGTGGGTGGATTTTCAGGATATCTTTGTGAATTACTGGTAATTCATTACGGTTCCTTCATGGATGTTCTTCACGGGGTTTTTGACCACTGGAAACCAGGTTTTGAGATTGACCTCGTGGAATACGGCACTGCCCGATTATTTAAGGATCCCCTGGTGGTGGTGGATCCCACTGATGGAAACCGGAATGTTTCCGCTGCACTTACTCTGCAGAAAATGGCTGAGTTCCGTGTGGCAGCGGGTAATTTCCTGGATGATCCTAAAACATCATATTTTTATCCTAAAACTCTCAAATTCAATCGAAAAACCATCCGGGATGAATTTAAAAATAGGGAAACTCATTCATTCATCCTAGCCTTCCCTGCCCCAGATATTTCTGCAGATGCCCTGCACCCCCAGATCCAGAAGACTGAAAAATCGCTGGTGAAAATCACTGAAAATGAAGATTTCCTAGTTATGAGTAGTGATTCATGGAGTGATGAGGATAAAACCTGTATAATACTCATGGAAATGAATAACTGGCATCTTCCACCATTTAAAAAACATTACGGCCCCATGGTATGGGATGATGAAAATGGGAGGAGATTCCTTAAAAAGCATCCAGATTCATGGACCGAAGGTGAGCAGTGGGTTACACTAACCAAACGTGAATACCCTGATGCCCATTCCCTTATCCAGGGAACCCTCACACCAGATGGGATCAGGAATCTCAGGGTGGGCAAACATTTGAAGAAAAAAATCCTGGAAAAATACCAGCTGGTGGATGTTCTGGACCTGTTAATTGCCGAAGATGCAGATGAAGATATACTTAAATTCCTGTATTGCTACCTGCATAAGAATGAGCTTTTAAGTAGGGATTAAAGTTAATTTGTCAATAATTTATTTTTTTTAATTTTTACTTCTTTAAATTTTATTTCATTAATTTTAAATCAATTTTTTAAAAATAAATCCTTAACCAACACCATTCATTGGTTAATCCTTCCTTTCGTAAACAAATTTAGGAACAGCATCCTGGAATGGGTCAAATGTTTCCAGGTTCTTTATAAGTGTGGATTTCATACTAACACCGGAGTGTAGGGATGATGGTAATCTAAGTATTCGTTTCAGGTCAATGGAAACTTTGGCATCCACCAGTGTCAAATTAAGCGAAGCTATCCCTTTAACCAGTCTGGAATACCTCACAGGACCGATTTCTTTCCGGAACAATCCCCACTGGTCTTCAGATAATAATTCCCTGTGTTTGATAACTGCCTTCTTAATATCCTTGCTGACTTCATCAATTTCTGTGTCGAGGTTCAGGTTCAAAAGGGCCTGTTTAACCCGTTGGGTGAATACCTGTGGGTAGCCGAAGGGTATGGTGAAGTGTTCCAGGTTGTATTTCATCCCGTGACTGGAGTATTCACTACGTGGCACATCAGAACCCACCAGATATTTAACGATCTGGCTACGTACGTCACTGTCCATACCCATCACAATATCGTCCAGCACTCTTATATGATAACCACGACCCGAATAAACCACATAAATATTAGAAAGCCCCAGATCACCCTTAATGGTGTCTATCAGTCCGTGGACAATGTCCTTGGCCTGTTTTAAACATATTTCACAGACATTGTCACAACCACAGGATCTTATTGGTATGTCTTTGGCATCCACATCAAATACCAGTTCTGCTTTTATCCATCCATCCCTGCGCCGGGGTTTATGGTAGAATGCCACTGAAGAGTAGGCGGCAAAAGGTGTTCTAACCCGCATGAATTTCCTTAAATAATCTGTATTCTGGAATACACGATAACGGTCATTGGGTCCCCGGCCAATATGGTCAAAACCGAACTCCCGTTGGGTGAGGGTTTCACGGATGAATTCAGGGACATCATTTACATCCCATTCTTCCCGGTAGTACTGACGGCGTTCATTGGGGGTGGCTGGTTTTAGATCCATAATCAATCAACGCTCCCTAGAATTAGTGCCATCAGTGTTTTTATTATCATTTTTTGTAGAATTTTCAGTATCAGCAGTTGTAATATCCTTAGTATTATCACTGCTCGATTCATCACTAGAATCCGGACCTTCTTTATCTAAATTCCGTACTTCCCATATCATCCGGTTGTAATAGCTCAATGGGTTGCCTATTTTTTTGCAGACATCATCTGGCCGGCAAAGATGGGGGAGGTGCAGTTTGATCTTTTCACAACTCATGGGAGTGTACCAGGTGGTTTCACCCTCATGTTCCATTTTCAAAGTGGAGTGCATTCCAAAACCAAGTTTGGCATTGATGTTAACCTTTTCCTGAGGTTGATCATCGAATAACGGAGGTACACATCGCTGTGCTGCCTCGTAGATCAACGGCAGAACCTCGTTTTCTGTAACTTCTAACTGAGGATCCTGATCTGAGATACGTTTGGAAATGTTCATCCTGAAAACATCGGGATACAACCTGGCGTAGGATACAAAGGGTGTCATAAAAAGTACAATTGCATCGTTCCTCCCTCCTGACTTTATACCCTCCAAAGCTTTCTTCACGCAGGGTGGGAATGCTAGAGGATTCAGTGGTCCGGCTTTCATTGGCCCTCCTCCACTCCTTCCTGAACCATAACCGTAATATTGCATTGGTTCGGCCAGTACTTCCTCCACTTCATCGGCAAGTTCCAGGAGTATGGGGTTGGGTTCCACCATTACTCGTGCCTTTTCATGAACCTGTTTAATGTAATCCTCGGTTTCCTGCATGATCATCTTGATCATTATAAGTTCCTTAAGTTCATCCCCAATTAACAGCTGATACATGCTGCTGGGGTTACGGTGTTTTATCTTCGGCCCGAAACAGTCCATAAAATCTTCCCTGTCCAGTATTAACTCGCCATGGTCAAGAATCAGATCAGTGAGGCGTATCTTTCGTGTGCTTAAAAGCTCCTGGAAGAATGTCCAGTGCACCCTGTCCTTTTTTAGTAGCATTTGCAGGGATTTTTCCACTATTAATCTACTTTCTTCCTCATGTAGTTTGCCTAATCTTTCCTGGATGATGTCCCCTTGCGCTTCAACCATGACTCTTGTTTCGCGTGAGTTGGGTCCGAATTTAACTCCAATAGCCTGGCAAAGAAGATAAAAAGATATAACATCGTACTTGGTTATGGCATGATCCGAAAGAAATGCGTATCTTCTACTGTTAAATTCGCGGTCATGTTTTTTCTTTATATGCCATTCCATCCTTTTCAGGGCAAGTTCCAGATAATTAGAGGGTATTTCCTTATCATCAACAATTTCCTGGGATGGATTGTGGGTGACTAAACTTCTAAGTTCGGGGATATCCTGAGATATGCCTTCAAAGCTGCCCAGTTCCCTTACAATGTCTTTTCCCTCGGGTGATAATGGGTTTAAAAAAGAGATGGAAACCATGATTAACTGTTGGTTACAAGGTTTTAAAAAATTTGTTGATTTGACAAAAGTCAATTGATATGTCATAGTTTTCTTCATTTATGGATAAATCAGTTAAATCATCCTTTTCCAGGGCAATGTGGAGTTGAAATCCGAGGGACTTAGGTGGGGTTGTGGCCTATGGATAAATCTTATATAGAAATTAGATAAAAATAGATATTATTCTTTATCATTAACTCCAACTGAGTTTTTACCCTAAGATGGTTAATAAATATTTAAAAATAGATATCTAAGACAAAATAAACTTTATCATTCTAAACAAGGTTATTATAGGAGGAATTTCTGTGAGTAAAGATTCAAATAAAGTATTTATCACCTGCGCCCTGCCCTACGCCAATGGACCCTGTCATCTGGGACACCTGCGTTCAACTTACATACCTGCAGATATTTACGCCCGTTATCACCGAATGAAAGGCACTGATGTGCTACTGGTCTGTGCTACCGATGAACACGGAACACCAATTGCTGTTCAGGCGGAAAAGGAAGGAGTATCGCCCCTGGATGTTGCCACTCGTAATTACGAGTTGATTAAAAGGGATCTGGAATTATCAGATATTTCTTTTGATAATTTTTCCAGAACCACCGATCCCCTGCATTATGAAATATCCCAGAACTTCTTTTTAGATCTTTATGGGAAAAACTGTATTTATCCCAAAACCATTGAGCAACTTTACTGTGGTGAATGTGAACGATTCCTCCCTGACCGTTATGTGGAGGGCACGTGCCCCC
The DNA here is from genome assembly GCA_000309865.1 of Methanobacterium sp. Maddingley MBC34. Lineage (NCBI taxonomy): Archaea > Methanobacteriati > Methanobacteriota > Methanobacteria > Methanobacteriales > Methanobacteriaceae > Methanobacterium > Methanobacterium sp. Maddingley MBC34. Next base: position 23,334 of record AMGN01000033.1, read on the forward strand.
ACTGTGGTGGGGAGGGTGCACGGGGTGACCACTGCGAGACCTGTGGCCGGCACCTGGAACCAGTACAGCTGGTGGAACCACGATGTCTTATCTGCAACAGCAAACCAGAAGTCAGGTCAGCAGAACAGTACTACTTCCGTTTAAGCCACTTTCAGGAAGAACTCAAAGGATCTATCGAAGGCAACCCAGAGTTACCAGCTAACGTCCGGAATTACGCCCTGCAATGGATCAATGAAGGATTAAAAGATTGGATCCTCACCAGGGATATGGATTGGGGTATACCCGTCCCCCTGGATGGTGCAGATGGTAAGATCATCTATGTCTGGGGTGAAGCATTCCTGGGCTACATCTCATCAGCTGCACAGTGGGCTCGCCGTGAAAACACCTCCTGGAAGCCCTACTGGGATGACCGGGCAGTGCACTTCATTGGTAAAGATATCATCTACCACCACAGCATATTCTGGCAGGCCATGCTCATGGCCTATGGTTGCAAACTACCTTACAACATTGTTGCCGGAGAGTACCTGTCACTTGAGGGTCGTAAAATGTCAACCAGTAAGAACTGGGTGATCTGGGCAGCTGACTTTATGGAGAAATTTGATGCGGATCTGTTACGGTACTACCTGGTGGCCAATGCACCACTCACCAGGGACACTGATTTTTCCTGGGATGACTTCCAGAGAAGGGTCAATGATGAACTGGCTGATGTAGTGGGGAATTTCATGCACCGTACCTTCTCCTTCACCCACCGTTTCTTCCAAGGAATGATACCTGAGCCTGGTTCATTTAATGATTATGATCAGAGTGTTCAAAAAGAGATAATTGAAACACCAGGTAGGGTTGGCGAACATATTGAGAACTTCGACTTCAGGGAAGGTCTTAAGGATATAATAAAACTGGCCAAACTGGGAAACAAATACTTCAATGATCAGGAACCCTGGAGAACAGTTAAAGAAGAAGGAGACAGAACTGCTACCACCATTTATCTCTGTAATCAGATTGCAAAAGTCATAAGTATCATTATAAGTCCTTATCTTCCATCTAAAGCCGGGGAGATGAGGGAAATTCTTGGTTTAAGTGGTGATAATGGTGATAATTTCAGCTGGGATGATGCTGCCCAGTTTTTAGCATCTGGAACCCCAATTTCAGAGGCTAAACCCTTATTTGCTAAAATTGATGATGAAGTTATTGCGGAAGAAAAAGAATCACTTTATAAAAATTTAGAGGAGACAGAAACTATGGATAATTTAATCAGTATTGAAGATTTCATCAAATTAGACCTGCGTGTGGGTAAAGTTATTGGGGCTGAGAAAGTTAAGGGCTCTGATAAACTGTTAAAGTTAATGGTTGATGTTAAAGAGAAACATTTACAGGTGGTAGCCGGCTTAGCCACCAAATATTCCCCTGAAGACATACTTAATCAAAAGGTAATTGTTCTGGTGAACCTCCAACCAGCCAAACTCTTCGGTATTAAATCCGAGGGAATGGTGCTGGCTGCTGGAGATAGTCTCAGTCTTCTAACCTCTCTTGATGCCAATATCGGTGAACGCATACAATAAATATGGTAAATATTATAATTTAAAGAACAACTGCAAGAGTAGATAAAATTATTGATTAAAGTGATGAACAAATTATAGGATAAATAGAGAATTTATAAGTGGAATTAGAAATAATAAATGGTAAATACCTCTATTTTCTTAAATCTTCATCCTTTGGCATATTCGGGCGAACTTACACTTTAACGAAGGAATACAATGAATGAATCTGTACTCATTGGGAAATCTGAGCGTTTTCTGGATCAGATAAAGAGAAAAAAGATTTCATTAAATGATATTGAAAGCCCGGAAAAGTTCCTGTCAATTTACACTTATTTGAAAGACAACATGGATACTCTTCAGGATATGCGGGAGACCATGGAAATTAAGGGTTATACTGCTCCTTATCGTTCCATAAACAAGTATGGTCGTCCCCTTAGTGGTGAAACCAAGGCAGAGGATATGTTTGATGTCAGCCGCCACACCCAGTATTTCCGGATGAACGCAGCTGCCAAGAAAAACATACTGGACCGGGTTAAATCTGCCATGTCCTCTCATCGTATTGCCATTGGACATCTGGAGGAGTTCGCAACCTTAGAATGCGTTTCATGCCAGAGGAAGTACAAAGGTCATGAAATAGCGCTTTTAACCCGGGAAAATTGTCAATGCGGCGGAGATAAGATAAAGTTACATGTAAATAAAGATGGAGTTTATCGTCTTGAAATCATTCCATTTTTACCTCTTTCTGGGGATTACATGGTTAAACTATCAGAACTCAGTCCCCGAAGCAGACAAGCCTTCCGTAGCATGGTGCGCATCTTAAAACAGGAAAAAAGGGGAATTGTTAAAACCGTATCCCTGGTTATCAAGATCATGGAAGATGGTAGATGGGTTCGAAAAAGGGTTACCATTGATGCCCATGATGAGGCCAATTATGAAAAAGAGATTCGCAGTCAGTATGGTTCAAATGCCCGTATTGAAATGATGCAGTTCCATCGTAAAAAGCCTTCCATAATCAATGACAAACAGGTTCAAACTGCCCTTTCACTGGGTTATGTTAAGTATGCAGAAACTGAGATCCTCCGTTTTTTACCGGATCTACTTGATAAATCTCTCTCCAATAAGGAGAAAGTTGAAGAATACCAGGAAGCAATGGAAGTTGCCGAGAGAAATGCCAATAAATATGAAGATGGCGATGATCCTGAAACCCTGAAGAAGTTCTTTTTAAAAAGAGAACTTGAAGAAAGGGGACTCCTGGATGATGATGAAATTCTTGATGAAACCATCAAAAATGATTTAAATAAGAAAGATTTACTTGAAAAAAGTCTCTTTCTGGAAATCCCACGTATATACATTTTATGGGATCTTTTACACTACTACCTAACCACTTCCTATGATCGCAGAAATAAACATTCTGGTCCTTTCCCTTACCTTCGCCCGGGTCTTGATTCCAACCAGATTAAATCATTCCAGGACTTCAAACAGGAGGTGGTGCAGATCATGAAGGATCATCTCGCTGATAAGATAGAATACGTACCTCAAATGGGAAAAGTTTTATCCAGTAAATTCTCGGTTGAAAAGAAGATGAAAGGCCTTCACTTACAGATGGGACCTGCCTTGGGAGCAGCCATACTCTCCATTGAAGGAAAAATACCCACTGAAAAAACATCAGAATTATTCTCTATACCATTCAAAGATGTTCAAAAGGAGAAAGAAACTCTGGAAACCCTGCAAAAACCTGCTACTTCCAAGGCTAAACAGTTCATGGCAATGATGAAAAAATAGCATTAAATAACACCCTAAATTTACTCTCTTTACATTAAATGCATTAATCATTCTTTAATAAATGTATATTCTTTAAAAAAATGTAAAAATTTCTTTAATAAATATAAATAAAAAATTCAAAATCCAGGAGTGCTTCCAACTTGAAAGATGAGATCTATGTGAATAAACCATTGTCCTTCAGCAGGATCATGGAACTCCTGGACCAGAATCCAGATCTCAAGAAGATTAACTGTCCCCCTAGTCTATATTCACGAATTTCACCAAAGTACATTCAGGCACTGAGTGAGCTGGGAGTGACTGTTGTATCAGTTGAAAAGAAAGGACGTCCCAAGAAGTATAATAAAAAAGATGCTGAAAATATACAGGATTTATTAAGATCAGGCCATAGTACCAAAGAAATTGCAGAAACTCTTGGTATTCCCCTGAAAACAGTTTATTATCTCAACAGGGCCCCACTTAAACCTGGGCGGAAAATGAAATACGATACCTTAAAAGTTAAAAAAGTTAAAAACCTTTATAAAAATGGAGTTCCAGCTAAGGATATTTCAAAAGACTTAAAAATCCCCATTAGAACGGTTTACTCCCTCTTAAAACGGTGAAAAAATGGAACCTAACCTTATCATTCTCTATCAGAACCTGTTTTTAACCTCGGCCATCTGCGCCCTGGTGGCCTTTCTGGTAACATTCATAAGTATGCCCCGTCTTATTAAAAAGCTGAAAGATGCAGATATTGTGGGCAGAGATATTCACAAACCATCCAAGCCCGCTGTGGCTGAAATGGGTGGTATTGGTATTCTTTTCGGATTTATCATCGGTATATTTCTGGGTATTTATTTCTATCCTGAACTTCAGTTCCAGCTCACAGTCACCTTACTGGTGATTCTCCTAGTGGGGATAGTTGGGATGGTGGATGACCTGGTTATGCTGTCCTCCAAGGAAAAACTAATCCTGCTCTGGCTGGCAGGTATGCCTTTAATCTGGATTGCACCCCCTAATGTGGGCTTACTATATATTCTGACCATACCCATTGCAGTTTCCATTGCTGCCAATCTCACCAACATGCTGGCAGGGTTAAATGGTATTGAATCAGGGCTGGGGGCAATTGCCATGATATCCCTCAGTATTTCCTGTATAATCATGGGTAAGTCCGATGTGGCAGTAATCAGCATGTGCATGGCCGGAGCATTACTGGCCTTCCTTTACTACAACCGACACCCTTCCAATGTGTTCCCAGGGGATGTGGGTACACTGATTATTGGAGCAACCATTGTGGTAGTGGCCTTTATTGGTAGGGTGAAGATCATTGCCCTGATTGTGCTGATACCCAACATAATAGATATGCTGCTCAAACTTTACAGTGCTGGTGTAATGGAAAGACAACAACACCAGCCCACCCAGGTTGGAGAAGACGGGAAATTGATGGCCCCAGAATCAGGTTTTAATTCCCTTATACGCTGGATTTTAAAACGTCCCATGGAAGAAAAGAATGTGGTCATCATTGTGTGGCTCATTGGAATATTCTTCGGTGCAGTGGGGATAATTCTGGCTTACATCTTAAAAGCACGTATGTTTTAATTAATACTATGTTAATAAGAAATAAAGGATATTTTAATTAAAAAATACGCTTTTTGTTGTACTGATACACAAAATAATAAAATCATTCATAAATAGAGCTTAACAGTGCCAGAGCAGCTTTTTCAATATCAGGATCATTTAAATGTTTTATTATATCCATAGATTGGCGAAGATATTTGGAACCCACATCTGTTTCACCCAGCAAAAAGTAAGCAGTCCCAATCATCAACCGAGATATGGATTCTCCCTTTTTATCACCTATTTTCATGAAAGACTTCAATGATTTTTGGAAAAATTCCAGAGATTTTTTGGTTTTTTCTTCTTTTAAAGTAATATCACCCATGATCAGGAGCAATGCTGCCTCTCCTTTCTCATCACCAATATTACTGGCCATTTGATAAGCTTCATCTAAATGAACCATTGGGTTTTCAAATTCCTGATAGGTGCCGTATACTGCAGATTCATCCAGAAGTCCAATGATATCATCAAGCCGTTTCCCAATTTTCACATAATCTACTGATTCACCATCTTCTAAGAGGTAAGCTTCATTAGATACTTCTGATTCTTGAAGATGTTCATCTTCACCTTCGGCAATTGCTTTTTTAACTGCCTTGTCCTTGGTAATTCCAATTTGAGCCTCGTATTCTTTTATTTTATTTGAAACTTCTGCCTTGAGGGGTGTGTCCAAGGAAGAACTCAACATAAGAGATTTATAATAATAATCAATGGCATTTTGAAAATCATCTGTACTGCTGTACACATCACCTATTAAATCCAGAATAGTTGCTTCTTCTTGAGTGAACCCCAATTCATTGTAAATTTCTACTGATTTTTCTAAAAATCCAATTGCATCATCAGTATCTCCATTTTCATATTGCAAAGTTGCAATTTCAACCAGTAAGTTGGCTTCAGCTTCCTGATATTCCCATAATTGTTCTAAGAGCTTTTTGAGGGACGTACCATAGTCATCTTTTCCCTTAAAAATAGCCATAACAATTCCTCCCCTTGGTGATTATCAATAAATTTTCACAGGTCAACTTACATCACCTAAATAGCTGGTACAGGTTCCCCCTGGCTGTCCTTCAGGGTCTGCGTCCAGTTTATAACTGTACTGTTCATGGGTAAGGTTTTCCAAAAAGTTTGCCAGTACAATAGAACGTAAACATACGTGAGGGTCCACACCTTTTTCTAAAAGTTCTTTCAGGCATCAGCCCGGCATTTAGTCATGGAGATTGATATCTTATTATTTTCTTCATCTTTAACAGTTACTGTACCTTCCTGAATGAAGCCAGTATCTTCCAAACATTTTATTATGGATTCCATCAATTCCATGGTGCTTTTCCCTTCCGTATCCAGTGAGATACCACAGGAATTTTCCAGATGATCCATAATGAAGTGAGTGGCATTCCATCCTAGCCTACGGGTATAGGCAATATTATCTCCCAGGAGTTCATCCCTGGTTTTTTCAATACTGTATATCCAGCTACTCATAAGTAAATAATAAAGCTCCTGAAGGTCGATTTTATTCACAATATCTCTCCCCTTCCTAAAACAAGTCCTTTATCAGTAATTTGATATGGGGCGGTTGCAATCAAACCCTGATTTGATTTAAACGTTAAATAACTGCCATCAAGCATTATCACGTTATCTACTATGGATTTCAGTATCCTCTCCGTTTTCTCATTGACTACACCTTCGGTGTAATTAACAATTCCAGTTGCCCCAGCTTCGGTTAATCTTCGCAGGTATGTTTTTAAAAACCGGACAACCATTGCTTCTGGATTGAAAGTGAAGAAAGTGGTGAGGGAATCAAAAACAGAACGAAATTCATTGGATTTTTTGAAAACAAAACGAGTTCCCAGCCCAACTTTAACCATCAAATCAGTGGGGTCATTTATTTTAGATAAAGTGTAGGTGTTGGTATTTTCAATATTAGCTCCTGAAAGTGCGGATATGGGGTCAATAACATACAGTAGTTCTTCATCCATGGAACTTTGCAGGAACCATCCAAAATCCATCATGTTCTGTTGTAATTGTCTCATTCCCTCATCTGCCGTGATATATAGGCAGGGTTCCTTAATATTCAGCCCATGATAAGCAAACTCATAAGAAAAAATGGATTTACCCACTTTAGGAGGTCCGTAAACCAGAGTAGTGGTGTTCTGTGGAAAACCATCCAGATCCCCTGATGATAATAAAAGTTCATCCAATCCAGGTATGCCCGATTCGAAACTGCTCATTTTATCACATTTATCCTATTATTCCCTATCCTTCCATGAAAGTTAAGAGTTCTATTCCCTATTCCTATTATGAAACCTAAATTTCTATTCCCTATTCCTACCATGAAACTAAAGTTCTATTTTACCCGTTAACACTGTTAACAGTATTTAATCCCATTTATCAAACATGAAAATCCAGTTTAACTAAACTAATCTCCTTTATTGATGACAATACCCTTTTTTGTTATATGGTAAGATGCTTCCGTTTTTCCCATACCTTTCATGGCTTCAATAATAATGGTCTCCCCATTGAGTTTAACTATGTTATCAGCCATTGACTTGATAAGTGTCTCTGTCCGGGGATCTGCTGACCCTTCAGTGTAGGTGATTATAGCAGTGCCCCCTGCTTCTTTCACCCTCAAAACATAGGTTTTTAAAACCCTCACAATTAACATTTCATCGTTAGATTCTAATATAGTGGTTAAAGAATCGATAACTCCGCGAAAACGCGAATTATTTTCAGAAATAGAGTTCACACTCCGACTTATTTTAACCAGGATGTCAGTGGGGTTTTTAACACTGGATGATTGGTAAACATTAGATTCTTCAAATTCCACATCACCCTCAGCTGCATCAACCACCCTTAACATCTCATTTTCAAGATATCCATCCAGTTCAAATCCCATATCTGTCATATTCTGGTAAATATCCCTGATTCCAACATCAGTGGTTAAATAAAGGCATGGTTCATCCTGAGTTAATCCATGATAGGTGAAACCATAACAGAAAAGGGATTTACCAACTCCTCCCGGACCATAAAGTAGTGTTACTGTGTTTTCAGGGATACCTCCCAAAGTAAGACCTAAATCATCTCCAGAAGATGTTAATTCATCAAGACCAGTTATTCCTGAGGTAATACGGACGATCATGTGATTCACCGGTAAAGTATTTCTAAAAGTGCATCCATAGCATCTTCAATTCCTTCATTACGAATCATACTTACTGGAATTATAGGTATGCTCTGACCGATGCTCATGACCTTCCTTATTTCATCAGGTGATAATGAACCAGGAAGATCCTGTTTATTGGCCACAATAACCTTGGGTATGGCCTCTGCCTTACATCTTTTTATCATCTCTTTGGCCCGGGGGAATGTTTTAGGATCAGTTGAGTCCACCAGAATAAATGCTCCCACAGCTTCTTTGGAGAGAACATCCAGTATAAGATCGAAACGTTCCTGACCAGGTGTTCCGAAAACATCAGCCACAAATCCCTTGTATTCCATGTGCCCGATGTCCATGGCCACCGTGGTGGGAACCTGACCCAAAGCCATTTCATCTACCGAAACTGAATTGGGGGCTATTTTTTTGACAAAACTTGATTTTCCTGCGTTAAATGGCCCAGTTACCAGGATTTTTGGTATGAATATCTTTATTCCACCCGGACGTAGTATATTAAATAGCACCATACTGGTGGATGGTGTGGTCCAGGATGCACCAGTGACCATGAATCCCTGTCCAATGATAACCCTTTCTTCAATGGTGCTCAGGTTAATCAGACAGTCCATGGATTCTTTGATTTGGTCAATTAGATCAGTTTCATAATCCCATTCAGTGAATATATATAATAAAATAGTATTTTTATCCTTTGCAATTTGATTCCATTTTTTAATGATTCGAACTGTTTCCCCTTCATCTAAATAATCAATGAGGGTGGAAAGATTATTGATAACTCCCACACCATCCGGGACATCGGTTATTGCATCAATGACAACTTGTTCTATTTGTGAATAATCTTCTATGGAGTATTTGCCAGTTACTGGGGCCCCAATGAAGTATGAACTTCCATCTACAAAAAAAACCTTGTTATCATCCATAACTTTTTCAAGGTCCCATCCGAATTTCTCGAATTCATAGATGATGGAACTTGGTTCAGTCACGTTGGTAAATATGAAACCGGGGTCTCCTTCTTCCACTCGGCTTTGCAGGGTTTGATAACCAAAAGCCTCACATTCAACTCCAGGATCAGCGTAAAAAAGTACCGATGAACCTTCTGGTATTCCACCTCCCAGGAAATCGTCCAACTTGGGAATGTGAGTTTTCTTCATCTACATCCCACCCATGATCTGATTTACTTCCTGGGCAATTGTTTCCATTTCGAAGAATATTAAACCTAACTGGGCTTCTGGTTCTGTTAAAACAGTTAAAATAGCTTTAGAACCTGCAGGAAGTAATACAATGGTTCCTTTTTCGGTTTTAACTGAGATTTGACTAACTCCTCCAGTGGTCATCTGTCCGGATGCTGCTTCTGCTGCCCCCATAATAGTAGAACACAATGCAGAGAAAATACGGGCATCAACATCAGGAGGTGTTCTGGAATTAATCAAAAGTCCTTCTTTAGAAACTATTCCACATGCCTTTATCTGTCCTACTTGCATAAGGGTTGTTAGCACGTCATCTAACTCTTCTTTCTTAGTCTTGGCCATTTATTTCCCCCATAAATATTTTTTAAAGATTAGTATAGTTAAATCATGTTCAATTTAATAATTTGTTAATTTCATAATCTTATATAGTTTATAGAAAACATAAATCAGTAATAAAGCCAAAATAATACTGATTATGATGTATAATGTAATCAGGGTTGAAATGTTATACACATCATACAGCAAAAGGATGACCATGCTCAATGCGTATACGATCATTGCCACTGCAAATAATTGAAATGCCCTGATTGTCTTATTTTTATTTGTAAATAAAAGTCCCAAGGCTGCGGTTTTGTTCTTTCTAAAATTGATGTAGATCATTAAGGGTAAAATGAATAATAGAGCAAAAATCACTTCAATAAAAAGGGTATTATAGCTACTCATTTTCTTTCTCCATCTTTAGAACATTTTGTAATCCATATACAAAGTACAATAGAGAAATAGTATATAAAATGCCAATCAGGTCCAAAACATACTTCATATTTGCATCGTTAAATAGTGAACCCAGTGAATAATACAAATGCCCGGTGAAAAAAATGAATGACCCCACAACCAATACCAGTAAAATTTTATTTATTTCCTTTTCATGGAGAAATATCATTGAAACCGCAAAATCTTCATCTTTTAATCTTTTTAATAATATAAGAGAACTGAAAATCAACACAATTGCCAAAATAAACCCTGCTAGGTGAACAATTGTCATAATCGCGTTTATTTCAGCAGCCATGTAAATCCTCCTTTTAACTAATTATTATATTGTTGCTCAAATGTTTTTAAATTTTGTTTTTTCAATTTATTAAAGCAGTTTTCGAAGTAAAACCGTAAAAATACATTTATTAAGATCACTAAAAATTAGATCCATGTTTTAAGAATATAAAAAATCATTCCCAAGTCACATCAGCTGTGGTGAATACATATTTACTGGAAAAAGCAGGATTGTACAATGCATTGGTGAGATTCTCGGTTTTAAATGATTCAGATATTTTTTTACGGGCATTAAAGTTAATCCGATCACCCAAACAGTTTCTGTCTGTTTTATCATTGATGTTCGGTGCCGATGCATGAATCCTAAGCTGAATCTTGGTCTTTTGATAGCCATCATGAAAACCCTGATTTGAATAGTTTATTTTAACAATTTTTACTCCAGATGGATTGAGTAAGCGTGGGTGTTCTGATGTATAATTTTTAAAAGATTCATAGGGATATATGGCAAGACCATCTGATATCGCTCCCTGTAAAGCCCCTGTTCTAGCAGCACTCATGGCCTGGTTGAGTTCACCTGCATTACTTATACTAATAGCCAATGGAATTAGAACCATTATACTCAAACCCACTAACAATAAAAATTCAATGGGAAGTTGACCTTTATTATCCATCTTACACTGTCCTATTCTTTAAAAAAAACATTATCTCCCTAATAAACTAATTATTGTGTAAATAAACGTTTTAGAATATTATCACCTTATTACTTTTACCCTCTTTCACATTTCGGATGGTGTAATTCCTATTGGGTAGCATGGTTACTTCCGCCTGGTTCATATCATAGTTAGAAATTTTTTTGAAAAAAGAATAAGAATAACCTCTCAAACCCCCCACTTGTACCCAAACACCAGATTGATTAACCTTAACCTGGTAAAAGGAACCTTTTATGTCTGATGGCATTTCAATTTTTATTTCATGACCATCTCCACCAGAATATACTTCTTCAATGGTTAAAGCGACTTTTTCGGATATTAAACGTGCTTCTTGTGCCTCTTCAGCTTTCTGTACTGTGTCAAAACGCCCGTCAGCAATACTAAGAACACTACCCATAATTACCAGTAGGAGGAACATTGAGATCACAAAATCAATGTTCAGAGATCCTAGTTGATCAGTCGTAATAGACGAACCCATAAATTTATTATGATAATAGAATAGTATTAGCATAACTCCATTTTTGATATAATAATTATAAAATTATTATTAATTATTTAAATCAATATTCTCTGAATTCTATATATTTCTATATAAATAAACACCATTTATCAGGTGAAGATTATAGTGAAAACATTTAATAACTTACTACAAAATATACATTCATAGAAATAGGGAGGGATTTTTTTTGAAAATAGAAAAAATGGGAATATGTGGTTTGATAGTTGTATTGGTTTTAGTAATTGCAGCATCAGGATGTACTTCAAGTAATAACAGCACGAATAGTCCACAATCTTCTAATGTCCAGTCTAATAGTGGCAGTGCAAGTAGTGGAAGTTCTTCGGGTAGTTCAAATGCCCAATCTGTCAGCGTGGTTATCAGTTACATGGGCGCATGGAGTGGTGCAATAACTTCCCCAACTGGTTCACAAAATATTGATGGTTCTGGTAATAAAGTTATTAATTTGGGTACTGTTAGTGGAAATGTTGCAGTTAATGCTCAGAAAAAAGATACTAGTTCAGATAAAATCACCGTATCTATTCAAAGTGGTGGTAAAACGGTTGCAACCCAAAGCAGTACAGCCCAATACGGTATAGCAAGTACCACAGCTACCGTTTAAATCTTTTTCCTTTTCCTTTTATTTAAGACTTTATTTCTAGAATTATTTTACATCATTAGGGAACTTTTACTCTGATTTACAAAAAGTTCCAAGCACAGGATTTTAAAGGCCCTGTTTCAAATTTAAATCCTATATATTCCTTTGATTTTTCTTGGAACTTTTCCAGGGGGAGGGGGTTCTGTACTAAAATGAACATACGACTTTATTGTAGTTCCAAACTTCCAAACTCCTAAAAAAAATGGAGTGATAGAATGAAAGATTATTATGAATTAGAAGATCAAGGATGTTGTCTAATCTGTGAGGATGCCTATGAAGGATGCCTATGTTTCAACTGCAAATGTAGTAAATGTGAACATTACTCTGGAAACGATCCAGATGCAGATGTAAGAAATGAAGATACCGGAGGGGAGGTATGCTTACTACCCATTTTTTGGGCATATAAGAAGAACCGAGAATTTGAAGAAGGACAATTAAGGTCTAATTTCAAAATAAATAAAACGCTTAGACAAACAGAAAAGGCAATCCAATGTACTTTAATTAATGTTAAAACCGGTGAAGTTTCTGATACCCCCTTCTGGATTCCACTATCAGTAATTGTTAATAACCACATAAAAGAGTGGTTTGCTGATAAAGAAATTAAGCGTAATTTTAGGGCAGATGTTAAACCACAAAGAAAGCTGATGTAACCTATTGTAAAAAAAAGAGGAATTTGATGGATGTTGAGAAAATATGCTAACATCATCACACCAAAAAAGTTTTCGACTTGGAATAATGATTTTCATACTAAAAAATTAATTTTTAAGAAATCAATCTTCAGAGGATTTGCTATTTTCTGATAACCACAACTCTAAAGCTTCCATTGCTGCTTTTTTAATATATCCTCTTTTATAATTAAACTTCTCTGAAGCTGTTTTCCTAAATAATCTCATCAATTCTTCTGGTAGATCCACCGTAAGCTGTTCTTCTCCTTCTTTAACCATTAAATAATCACCTGTAATGATGAATTGCTGTTTAGTAATGTATATAAAAAATATACATTGCTGTTTAGTAGTGTATATATTTCTATATATATTTCTATATATCCCGTTAACTCTAAAACTCTTTTTATCGGTAACTTTTTATATGTGAACATAGAACAGTATCATTATAGAGTTATAGAGTTTTAGAGGTGAAAGGGATGAATGGGAAAAAAGAAGTGAAAAAATATGTCCAAGGTAGAGTGAAGGATAACACTTTTGATGAATTTCGGGCCATAAGCATCAAAAGACACGGCCCCAAACATGGCCACACAGGGAAAGCCCTCCAGGAGGCATTAGAATTATACATTGCCAAATTTAGGGATGATTGAGATGTGTATCCATTGTGAACCGGCTGAAAAGTATAGTGTGATATGCCCCAATTGTGGCATTTATCTTCCACCATTAGAAATAGCTGGCGATTTATCACTTGACCAACTCCAAACCCTGGAAGAATTGACCCGGAGTTTTAGGAATGCACGATATGAGTTAGATGCTACGCCAAAGGACGATCCTTTATATCCAAAGCTATATACTGTGGCTTGCCAGCTGTTAGAAGATAGGATCAACTTAATCCTGGAGGCCTAAGTATGGCAACTCTCCAGAGACATAAGAACATCACAGTCTCAATGCCAGAGGAAATAATTTTTATTGCTCTAACCAGGGAGTTATATTCTAAATATTCTATGAAAGTTAAAGAAGCCCTAAATATTCTTGTTTTGGAATATGCTTATAATCCAGATGCTAGAGCATTGCTTGACCAGGTGCTGGAGAACCGACTGGACCCAGAGCAGTATGTTAGTGGGATCGGTCTATTTCCAGTTGGTGGGCATGAGAATGTTGATTTTAAAGCAGATATTAAGTATGTTCCCCCACAGAAAAGGACACCTATTCGTAAACAGACCAAGTTAGACATTCCAAACAATAAGGATGCTGCCATGGTAGCTTTGGAAGACCATATTAATTCTTTGTGGGGTTGATAAAATGAGGCTCATTTATCAAAACCGTGGAAGTGTTGCAACTATTGTCCTGGCATTACCGGATCCATTAGCTGGTTTAGTGAAACGGTTTAAACCCCCAAAGCAACCTAAAAAGCAACGGAGAGGCAAAGCCAAACCATCCACCAATTACCAACGTTTTAGAATGGATGTACTGGAAAGGTGCAATCATAGGTGTGTGGCCTGTGGTGAAACCAATAAACGCCTAGTAGTTCATCACCTTAACAGCTATGCCGTCTTTGATGATCTAACCTTGGATCCTGATAATGGAGTGGCTTTATGCCATGACTGTGATCAAGGTTTCCATAGTGCTTATGGCATAGTTGGAAACACCCGATCCCAGTTTATGGAATGGGTTAATAGTAAATAAGGAGTGATGGGATGGCTAGCAAATACAAAAAGATTAGATTGGATGTAAAGGTAAGGGAATATACATTAAAAGAGTTCAATAAAACTTATTTAAAAGCAGAGAAGGAAGAAGAAAAAAATGCTGGAGTCCTTGGATGGCAAAATAGAGCCTTCCAAAGAGCTTTGGAGTTTTACATCCAACAACACAAAATGCATAGTAAATAAAAATATTTCCCTTTTTTTTATTTGGAAAGTTCACTGGTTTAAACAACTATAAATTATCTCCAAATGATATTTAATTTAAAGACCATTTATAAGAGTTTTCACGGATCAGAACAGTTTGGTAATCGGAAGAATTTTATAGACTATAATTTGAATTAAATCATAGGGGTATGAAATGAAAGAGAATAACGATTCACTAATTTTATTCAGTGTTCCTACTTTTTATACATCCAAAAATCCAACCAAAGCCTCTTATTCAAGCGAAGATTTGAGTATATTCAATGATCATACCATTGAGGAATATTTACCCCCTATTAGTAGTTTCAATCTTCCATACCCCCCAGAAGTATCCCCACTTATAAGGTCCCCCACCAAAAGCAAAAAAATTTATTTTGAAGTTCCAAAATATGCGTCCTCCTTATCGTTTTGGAGTGGTATTTTTCCTGATCTGGAATACGTACTCGAAGTAATAGGAATGGCAGCAATACGTGGAGATTATCCTTTTAGTAAGGTTAAAATTAATAAATCTCTTTTATTAAGATGGACTGGAAGTGTTAGACCTCCAAAAAAGGGTAAAAAAGAATCAAAACAATTTTATTACCATAAATCAATTATAACAAAAAATGGTTTGAAAAGGTCTCTCGTTCCTTTAATTAATGAGGATAAATCGGTTCCATTATTAGATATTGTCAGAAAATATGAGCGTTCTAAATCTATAGAGAAAAAGAAAAAGAATGATCCTAGATGGGATGTTTATGAAGGGCGGGATCAGTTTAGAAGATCTCTTTTCTCCCCACTTCATTCATTATTAGCAACTGATGAAAAAGGCGTACCCCATCCCATAAGTGATATTATTAGAAAAGATACATTGGATCCTCGATGGAATCAGAAATATTTCGATAGTTTAGAACCTAACACTAGATATCCAATTCTTAAACATTGCCTAGAATGCCGATCAGCAGCCGTTGCTTATGATGAAATAAGGGGTGAAACATTTTGCCCTGGTTGTGGCTTGGTCCGGGAAAATTTCCAACCTGAAAGAATAAAATCAGAGGCATATAAAGGACCAATAGACCCCGATAACCTCGGAAGAAATGGAGATTATGGGAGACCCTCAAAAATAAAAAACTGGAAAGAACCCCGAAACCATCCAAAAAGAGCTTATCACCCTAACCGATATTATTATGATAGATTGATGGATGCATTAAACGCACCGCCTGAAAAGTTACCTGGAGCTATGAGGAAATATAAGAATACATTTTTAAAGAGAAGGTGTCAAAAAGAGGGTGTGGGTTCTAATAAATATAAATGGTGGGAAATAGACACTAAAAGGCCATCCAAAAAGGGCATTTGTTTATCGGATGAGCAAAATGATGAAAGAAAAAAAGTTGAAAGGGATAAAAAAAGGATCCAAACCCTCAATAATCGAATTATGCTAATGGATAGTTATTTGAATGAACATGAATTACCTAGTTGGGTTCGTCAAGAAGTGATTTATATCCTTAAACAAAATTCCAAGAAGTTTGATTTGAGGAATATCCACAGCCGTCTTAAGGCAGATAAAACCTTATTTGGAATAATTTTATATGTTGTAGAACGTAACAGCCCCGAACATCCATTAATTAACGAAAACGATATTATCAACTCTGGAGAATACTCTATAATTAAGCGAAACCTCGACAAACAATTAATTGACTGTGATTTATTATATGATGATTCATTAACTTTTTAATTTCCTCCATCTCATTTTTTTCATCATCTTCATTTTGGTTTTCCCATATATTATATTAAGAGAGATAGGAACTATTTTTTTAATGTCTAAATTGCCCACATTACATCTGTATTGGGGAAGAGAGACATAATTAGTCGGCTGTATGTTATGTAATATAGTAAGAGAGACAATCGTCGGAACAATATATAAGGGGAAATATTATTCTAAATGGTTACAGTGTACTGATGAATGGAGAAGTAAAATTTTAACTACCACACAGTATTAATGAAGGGAGTAAATGGAAATCCTTATTTTTAATCACCATTGAAAGGGCATAAATTACTTTGTTTTACGTTCCTAGCTTAATACTTCCTTGTCCCCACTGCGTTATGTATAAGGGTAGAAGACATGTATCGTAACAGTATATAAGGGTAAGAGTTTATCCGCTGTGCGTTATGTAATCCTATTGAAGAAGGGGACTCATCTAAACTGCTTACGTTACGGTAATAGATAGTATAGGGGAAAGGGATTTGATACAAACCTTGCCAAATATTTCCAGAGTAATACCCCAATATCCGCTTTGTGTCATGTATAAGGGTAGAAGAAGTAAGAAGCTCAAAATTAATAAATTCTACATTTAATTTTATCCCTTATCATTTTACTGGATGCATCAAATACGCATCTCCTTTTTTCTTATTAAGATTAATTTTTCCATTGAATATCGTGGGGGAAGATAATTCACCTCTCAACCTTTTTAAAAGGTTGTCTTTCCCCACCCATTCCCCTATCTCAAAGGGATAGGGTTGATTTTTTTTATACAAACCCAATTTATATTAATTTCAATATTATTTTTTCAATTAAAACCCAAGGATGTGATTTTATGAGAGTTAATAAAACCGTTAGCTTGCAGCATGAAACATTAAAGAAGTTAGAAACCGTTTTTGGAGACATTGACACCATTAATTTTTCCAGATTGGCAGATACGGCCATATTGAATTATGTTAATTCAATACAGAAATAGGAGCGTAAAAATGATGAAAAATAATTTTAAAACAAATTATGGTCCTGAAAAGATTCCAGTGGTTCGGAATGTGAGAGAAAATAACATAGTATTTGAAGAGAACCGTTCAAAGAATTTACCTTATTTTGCAATACGTAAATGGAAAAAATGGTATTACATAGAATATGACTTCATATCCTGTGATCATCAGTTAAAAGAAGAAGCTAAGCATGAAGTAGAACGATTAGTAATCGAATTGGCTAACAAATCAAAACGTTACAATGGCCCTGTTGTATGGGGTATGGGATACATTGTAGGAATATCTCCTAAATGTCAACTCAAGACTTGTAAAGAATATGCTCCAAAAATAAGGGATATTATTTTTAATATGGATAATTTGGAGTTGAGCGATTCTGGAAAGCTTAATCAGGCCATAGAAAATGGTGATCTTGGTGCTTATCTGAGATATGAGATGGGAATCAATAAAAGAAGGATAATTGAAAGGAAAAAGCTTAATGAAGGAATTGAGAAAGCCAGGGGAATGGTGTGAATGGAGAGCATAAGGAAAAGATTGAGAAATAGACACAATGGAAACAATCGGAATTAATTTGAATGTAATTAATTAAGAGTATTTTTTTAAATACAGACCAATAAGGTGATTTTTTATGAATTGTGAAAATGAAATAGGGAACGCTTTGGAAACAGTACAAGAGCAAACCATAGATGCACTTGGAGAATTAAATGGACTAGCATCGTATATGGAGAAATCGGTGGAACAAATCACAGAATTAACAACCAATACAAATATTGTTTTTTGTAATGGAATAATGACAACATCTGAAATTGCAATTAGTGAATTGGAAAGAACAAATAAGCTTATTAATGATTTGACTAGTTATTTGGTGGTAAATTTCCCATCACTTGTTGAGGATTTGAATTTTAATAATCATATATTGGAGGATATAATATGTTAGAACTTGATTTTAAAGAACCTGAAACATTCAACGGTCCAGATGGAAAAGTATACGAAATAAGGCCCCTACGTACAAGACACATGCTCACAGTCTATCGGAGATACTTAGAAAAAGGAGAAGAAGTTGAATCCTACCAAGGTAAGGATGGAAAGAAACTTGAAAAGCTCCAGGAAGAAGAAGCAGAACTCTTTGATAAGCTATTATTATGTGCTATTTATGATGTTAAAACAGGAAAACCAGCAATACCTCATAAGAAATATATGAGTAGTGCAATTGAAAAACAACTAGTTAAAGAGATAATTAAGGTTACGATTGAAAAAAGAGATGGTATCCCTTTAGAACAGGGGAAAAAATAAGTCTTGAAGATTTCTTTAAGAAGATAAAGGGCAATGTGTATGAATTATTAAAAAATACTAATTTGAGTATTGATGAAATCTTAAACTTATATTTCCCTGTTTTTTTGGACATGATTAGTTATTACAACGACCCTGAAGAGTATTTTGGTTCAAACATGTCTGAAGATGAAATCGAAGACAAAAAGAAAAGCATAGAAGAAGGGCTGAAAAGATTAAGGCATGATTGATTACTATTTCTTTTTTTTAACAACCAAATAACCCTTCTTTGATATTAATTTTTTTTAATTTACCATTTAATGGAGTAGTTCAAATGGACACTGAGCTTGGCATATTAGTGAAAGGAGACATTAGCGATATAGAATCTAATTTAAAAAATTTGGAGAATGATTTAAGCAGTTTAAAAGATGTTTTAATAAACGTTGATACAGAAATTAACACTGGTGAACTTGATGCACTTCAAACAGAATTACAGACTTTAGATGATACAGCCATAAGCCCCGAAGTATCATCAACTGGATTAACAGATGTTAAGGAAGAAGCCACATCTGCAAAGGAAGAAATAGCAGGGATGGGTGATGAGGCTGATGCAACAAGTGATCTGATTATAGGGGGAATGGCTTTAGCAGCCGCCGCAATCTTTGAAGTTGCAGGGGAAGCGGAAGACGCGGCCCAATCACTCAATGATATGAGTTTTAGCTATTACAAATTAGGAAGTAGTTTTTCAGGGGGGGAAAGTGAACTGCGTGACCAAATCGCAGCCATAACAGATGCACGATTCCCAGAAGACGAAGCCCTATCATATATTAGTTTACTTAAACGGTTAGGGGTTGCACAAGAGGATTTAGTTGATAGTGCAACAGACTTGAATGAAATAAGAGTAGCAACGGGTTCAAGTGCTGAAGACATGACTCCGCTCTTACAGGGCCTAAAGGCAATGAATGTTGATATTAGTAATTTAGAAGACTCTTATGATGCTTTGTATTATGCTAATGCCAAATACGTAGGAGGATTACCAGCATTCAGTACGGATTTAAGGCGTTTTTCTTCAGACTTTGCAGAACTAGGTTTAAGTGCAGACCAAGCAGCCGTTATATTGGTAGCTGCACAAAACAAATGGCCAGACCCACGTAAACGAAGAACAGAACTTAAAAAAGCAATAGAAGAATCCAACGGAGATTTATCTTTATTAGAACAAAAGCTCGGAGTCACTGGAGGAAGCATAACAAATGCATCTGATATTACAGGACAATACGCTGGTAAAGTTGAAGATGCATCACAGAAATCCAGAGACTTAGCTACTGATACTCAGAAAGTGGGTTCATGGATTGACGACCTTAAAATAAAGTTTGGTGGAGTATTGGGACCTATGCTTAGTTTTGTGGGACTATTAGGAAAAGGTGCTGCCCTCGTTACAGGGTTATGGGCTGGACTTAAAGCAGGAATGAAACTGGGCGATTGGGATACTGATTGGGCTAAGAAGTTAATAGAAGACCCTATCCGTACATCAATCAACAAAGTAAAAGGATTTAATCTTGATGATTTTTGGGAACGATTAAAAGGCCCTACCAAAGGAAGTTACTGGGATCAGATCCGGAAAATGGGGGCGGAAGATTACCTCAAATACATGGAAGAAGAGGAAGGCCGAATCAGTACGATGTGGGAAAAATTGAATGATGGGATGTTAAAAGGTTCTAAGAAAATCAAGATTCCTGAAACAAACCTTATGAGTGGTTTA
This sequence comes from Methanobacterium sp. Maddingley MBC34, assembly GCA_000309865.1. Taxonomy (NCBI): domain Archaea; kingdom Methanobacteriati; phylum Methanobacteriota; class Methanobacteria; order Methanobacteriales; family Methanobacteriaceae; genus Methanobacterium; species Methanobacterium sp. Maddingley MBC34. Next base: position 43,823 of record AMGN01000033.1, read on the forward strand.
GATGATTCATTTGCTAAGATGAATATTCGTTCTGACTTAAAGGGAAGTCAAGTATCCGAATCAATAGGAAAAGGATTTATAAAGGGCATACCTCGTGCTGTTGATTCTATTGCCATTGGAGCAGTTCTACTTATTGATGGTTTGGCGAATTATACAGAAGCGTTAAAAGACCCATTGGGCCACATGTTCGGGCCTCTTGCAGAAGTGATCCCTCAACCCATTCGGAATATTCTTTCTCCTTATAACATGATGAAAATGATGGTAGGGGAAGGAAAAACTGAAGAGTTCTTTGCATGGGCTAAAGTCATGATTGAAGACCCCATGAAAGGAGCAATTGATCAAACATGGGATGATCTGGTATGGTTCTTTACAGAACTTCCTGGAGATGCTTATGTCTGGGGTAAAAATATCATTGACTCATGGGCTAAAGGAATCACCGATAATTTAAATAATGCTAAAAGTTGGCTCGAAGGAGCATTAGGAAATTTAATGAAGGTTTTGAAAGGAGAAAGCCCACCAGTAGAAGGCCCACTAAAAGATATTGATAGTTGGGGGTTGAATGTAGGTAAAGCCTATGTGGATGGTATGAGTGAGGGAATGAATGATTTATCTGTTCTGAATAGGGCTTTAAAGGTTGATATGTTAAGGAATATTCCCTCTCCTTCAACTTCTACAAACAGCACGGCAACAACCCATATAACAGTAGACCTCGCCGGTGCAAACATAGCAAGCAACTTAGACGCTACAACAGTAGGGGAAAAGGTCGGAAGCGGCTTAGCAAGTAAAATCATGCAACAGGCCAGTAACGCCGGTGTAAGCGTGATCAATGGGAGGCGATAGAACTACATCTATCTCCTTTACATCCCTTTATTTTTAAGAGTTTTAACCCCACTCCCCAAATTCATTTTTTTTGGAATATATTTTAACACATTATAATATTAAGAAGGTGATCAAAATGAAAGTAAACAAATCTGTTTCAATGGAAATGGCTTCTCTGGGAAAAATAGAACAATTGGTAAATTCTGGACAATATCGGAATGTATCTGAGTTCATCCAAGAAGCCACGGAAGAAAAACTGGAAAAGATAGAAGAATAACAGGTTAGTGGGATATCAACAACCATTAACAATAAACATTATATAACTAAATCAATTAAAATAACAGAACAATTGATTAAACACCATACTTGACTATTTACTTCTAAATTATGGAAGCTCTTTTAAAAATTTAACGTGTGTTAGCTATGGCTATATCTGTTTAATCAATGGGGGAATGAAATGGAAACTATAACAAAAAATGAATCAAATACCCACAGCCTTCCAAACCCACCAACCCATATAAAAACTAGGGATTTATTCATGGCTGCAGAATCAGATGGTTTATTGGTGGCAATGGCAAGTAAACACCAAGTACAAAAGGGAAAAAAGGCCAAATCACCCGCTATAAATTGGGAAAAAAACCCTGGAGATTACAAAGGATTTGGAGATCCTAAATATGGAACTGCCATCCGGTGCGATCAAATCAAATCCTTAAACTCCCAGCTGGTAATAATTGACCTCGATATCCCTAAAAAAGAGGATGACATAGCAATTGAAACTCTAAGGACGACGTGTCTCCCTATATTTGAACAGACATATTGCACCGAAACACCAAGCGGTGGAGTACACATCTACCTTTTGAGTAAGGAAAAACCCAAACAATCACAGCCAAAAGAAAACATTGATTATCAAACAAACACCGGAAAATACCGTGGAAAGTATATAATAGTAGATTATCGGTGGGATGTGAGGGGTACAGAAAAGGAAAGATATACTAAACTTTTCCAATCACCTGAAAAAATCGCAATAGTGAAAAACAGTGATGAAGTTCTCGAAGACATAATGCAAAAACTCATAGACTCAGGCCACATCACAACACCAAAACAAGAGCATATTAATTCTATTGTGGAATTATTCACCAAATACTGTGAGGAAGGTACTAGAGACAAGTATTCATGTGCTATTGTTGGATTCCTACGCAAACAAGGCTATAATCCTGAGAGCGTTAAGGAAATAATTGGTAAGGTATTCAAAAACGATGAAGAATTAGAACAGAGACTTAACAAGGTAGAAAGAACATTTGAAAAACCATTAAATGAGATAGTGGGATGGAAATATCTGAAAAAACATTTATCACCATCTGATCAGGAAAAATTAATGGATTTGACTAAAAGTGATGGTGCTGACATTAAACTAAAGATACTTCAAAGTCTCAGTAAAAACAAAGAACCCACCAGCAAACTACTATCTGACTACATAAACACAGAATTAGAGTTATACAAAAACCTAAACATCAACAAATACTATGAACGCACCATGGAGGGGCAATTTAAAGAAATAGATGAACGTCGACTCATTGAATACTGCAATGATAACTTTGGAGTTAATTCTATCTCATCTAAACGATGTTATGAAGTCCTTAAACACATCACCAGGCCCATTAATAAAAATTACAACCTAATAGAGTTTACAAATGGAATATTAAATACTGAAAAACGTTCCTTTGATACTAGTAAAACAGAGTATAATGAAACCCCTAAAATAGTATTGAACTTAGAATGGAACTCCGAAGCCCCACCTGGTAGAATAGGGAATACAATAAACAGAATCCTAGACCACCGAGACCATCCAGAAGATAAAGAAAGATGGTTCAGGGCTGTTGGTCACGCCTTCATGGGATACAACAGGCTTGGTAAATTAACCATGGTACATGGTGGACCAGGCACTGGTAAATCCACACTAACAACCATGTTACAGAGGATATTTAACTGTTCAAACCTACCCACCAGCACTATAAACGCCAATGAAAGATTTACACTCCACACCCTCATAGACAAGGATATAAACATAGACGACGACATTAACAACGGAATGTTAAGGGCAATAGGAACATTAAACACCATAACCACAGGCAACGGATTAGAAGTAGAAGTTAAAGGTGAAAACCGTACAATTCAAGCAGGCAACCAGCAAATACCACGCCTATTCGCCAATGGAAACACACTACCACCAGTACTTGGTGAGGGTTTTGAACGTAGGTTACTACTCATCCATGCTGAAAACGAGATGGATTATGATGAAAAGGATGAAATGCTCCAGAGCGACATCTTGAGTGGCAAATATGACAAGGATGGGATTGAATGGTTAATACACCACTCCATAAACACCTATTGGGATAAAATAAACGAACCCATCACAACAAGGGAAGATGAGGCCAGAATGAAAGAAGACTATGAGTTCAAATCTTACCCATTACTTAAAGCCATTGAAGCTATTTTTAAAGAAGATTATACTGGTTTTCAAAACATCCCTGTCAGGGAAGTTAATATGTGGATAAAAAAGTGGTGTATCTGGGCTTATACGAATGGGAAAATATCCAAAGAACACCGAAAACCATCAAAAAACCAGATTAAAAAAGCCATGGATCATGCCGGATATGACCAGAACAGAATAAGGGATGGGGATATAATAATCAGAGTATATGAGGACATTATTTTTAAAGAAGAGTGGGAAACATTGCTTAATCCCAGGAATAAATGATGGAAAATGGTTGTGACATTAGTGACAAAACTTTATACTTTTCAACTCCATTAAAAAAACTCAAAAATATATAATATATAATATGAAGCTGGAAACACGTTTCTTTTGTCACTTTTGTCACAAAATCAAAAACATATAAAAAATGGTGGGTAAAAAATGAAAAGAAAAAGATGGAAAACCTCTAAAACCGTTGAATATATGGCAAAAATTAGAGAAAACAGAGATAAAGTGATAGAACGGTTAAACAACACAGAAAACTTAGAAGAATATAATGAGCTAATTTATTTTTATCATAAATATAATGAACTGGAAGAAGAGTCCAAAAGAACATTAAAAATGGGACTGAGATTATCAGTTTAAGAATTTGATTAATTTAGAGACATTGAAATATAAGATATTTCCTATTTTTGGTTTGTATACATACGTACTATTCCCTTAGATGCGTGGGGCCTTGTAATACGATCTTCGAAATGACTGTTTATGTACCAGGACATGGGTACTAAATGGTATCCTTTTGAATCAGATAGAATGTTAGATATCTTAAATCCACCTGGTTATTAGTAGAATAATGGATTTATGTGGCCTAACTTTGCATTATATTAACTGAAAGTACCCATTTAATGAAGGCTATTTCTGACTTTTTTTTACTTAAAAAATACCCAAAATCAGTAAAAGTATTACTGGGAATAGGGCTTCTCCTTCCTTCTTTTCAAAAAAGTTATTAATTTTAGTAATACTTTTTAGGTGGTTTTGGAGTTTCTCAAAGATAAAAGAATGGCAGAATAATGGGTGGAAGAATGGTTAAAACTTATGGAAAAAGGTGATTTTATTGACTGAAAATAAAGTGAAAAAGCGTAAAAGAGGGCGACCGAGTAAAGCCCAAAGACTTGAAGACTTCAGTATATTGAACTGGAGGGCAGAGCTGTTTTTAATGATTAGTGATGAATTGGCAGACATTAAGAAGCGTGAACTTTCGATAATGAAAGATGATGATGATGGCTATGCCAAACAAGGTGGTTCTGGTGGCCAATCAGAGAAGGCAGGGAAGATAAGCATGGCATTAGAACACAGCAAAAGCCTCATTGAAGGTGCTATTAGGGCAATTGATAAGACTAAGAAGGAGGCAGACCTTGAAGAGAAGCTCAAAGAAGCTGAAAGAGATAAGAAGAAGCTAGAGAGTGCATTAAAGCGAATAGAGAAGGAAGAAACAAAGAAAGAGGATGAAGATAATGGTGACAACTGAAGAACTGTTGGCACAAGTTGAGGACCGTGTTGGTCCGATCCGCGGTGATGTGGGTATTGATCCCACCTTCATTGATGACTTCCCCACACCTCTGGATTTAGCCATTGCAGATAAACCAGCTTATGGTAAACCTAACCACTTGATTAAGGTTGAGGCTGCATTATTAAAAGCCTGGTATGACAAGGAATCAACAGCGATCTCCATGGCTTCGAGGTGGGGGAAGTCTGAAACCGTGGTTTACTTCTTAGCATGGCTTTATGCTCAATATCCAGAGTTAAAGATAATGATTGTTAGTTACAATCAGAAGCTATCCACTAAGTTCACCAGGAACGTTAAAAGAGTTATTGAACGGTTTAGTCCTAACATCATGGATCCAGATAAGCAAACCCATGAGTACTTTGAAACTAAAGCCGGTGGGTTCCTATTATCAACATCCCCTGATGGTACTGCCAGCGGTTATGGTGCTGGCATTGTGATCTTTGATGACTTGTTAAAGAACCCGGCTGAAGCATTATCCCCTACTACTCAAGAGAAACACAGGGAATACTTTGAGGGTGTTGCTAGTGCTAGATTAGAACCTTTCTGCCTTAATGATGATTATGAGACTTATTATGATCCCTTTATCATTGGTATTGGTACTTTGTACTCTACCATGGACTTGTTAAACAGCTTCCATGAATGGTTTGAAAGTATCTGTATTCCAGCTTTGAATGATAAGGATGAGTCTAATTGGCCTGAAAGATGGACAACTAAGGCTTTACATGATAAAAGGGAGCATATGTCTAGCAGTCTTTGGAATGCCATGTATATGGCAACTCCAGTAGCTCGTGGGGGTAATCTCTTCAAGGAACACTGGTTAATTGCAGAAACCAGCTACCCTCATGATTGGCGAAAAATGGGGCTTTTTGTAGATCCGGCGGTTTCTACTAAGAATGGTGCTGATAATACTGCCATTACTTTGGTTAAGTTATTACCAGATAATCGAATATATGTTGAGCGTTTATGGACCCATAAGAAGACTGTTTTTGGAAATATAGATTTCATAGCTTCTCTTTATCAGACATATAAGCCAAATATCCTCCGTATTGAGGACGTGGGGTTTGCTAATGCATTGGTTGAGGGTTTAAATAAAAGAGGTATTCCAGCAGTTGGTTGGAAGCCTGGACAAAGGGATAAAAATACCCGGATTATATCTCAGTTGGAAGCTCCCTTGGAGACCAGTTTATTGTGTTTCCATCCTTCTGTTTTGGAAGATAAAATTTTCAGGGATGAATATCTCCGTTTCCCAGCATCACCTCATGATGATACTTTGGATGTGTTGGCAATAGCTGTTGAGAGTATGTATGAACGAGAAAAAAAAGTGGAGATGTTCCTAGGGGTTGCTTAAATAAGCCATGAAATATCTAATTTAGGACTAAAAATCATTAGTAAGGAGCGTAAAAGATGAATGGAAGGAATAAAAGTAAGAAATGTATTAAAAGAAGGATTATTAGGCGTTTGTACATGTCTAAACAGATGCACCAACAGAACAGGCATAGTGCTACAAAAATACAGAATCATATTTTAAACAATGATTTGGAAGCTGTTGATCATGAACTTAAAAGACTTCATGAGGATGAAGATAAAACAGTTCGTTTTTTAGATGATACAATTAAATTAATTGAAGAACAGGGGGTGGAATCATGAATAAAACGAAGTTAGGTAAGTAAGATATCATTAAGGATAAGATTGGTGAGTTTTAGATGAACGCTTTGATTGTTTTTCGGATGTTGATTTAACCAACATCCAGAATCCGGATATCACCAATTATGATATCTGAAAATTTCTTTTAAAAAAATTAGGAGATGATTGTGATGAATGAATCAGATGAAGTACTAAAAAAAGAATTGGTGAAAAATATTCTCGCAAATGTGCCTAAAGAGGATATAGAGAAAGATCGCCCCATTCTGGAAAAGATGGATATAAGCAGTTTGAAAGTTTTTTCAGATACTATTTCCCAAACTCATGAACGGAACGACATGTTTTGGGCATTGTTTGAAAAAAACATAGGAATTAAAGATTAAGTTAATGGAGATGTTATAAATGAGTAAAACAAGTAATGAAGAATTTGTAAGCATATTTGAGAAAGAAAGAGCAAAAAGGTTAAATGAAAAAGCAAAAGAAGATGAGAAAGAATTTAAAGATTTTCAAGAACTTTCTAAAAGGACTAAAGAAAACAGACGTTTTGCATAAAGGAGGATAAAACATGGCTAAATTTGAATTACCAACAGTTACAGAAGATATTGTGGAAAAAGAGAAGAAAGCAAGAGCCAAATTGGGTAAAGTTATTGAAAAAATTCCAAAGCTTGAAGAGGAGATTGAGAAAAACCAGAGAGATTTCGCTGTTTTAAGTCCTGAATATGAACATGGGGTGAGTATAGCTGAGGTTTTGGATGATATGGAGTCTAAAGCTACGGTTAAACGGTTGAAAGATAAAATATTTGAACTTAAAAAGACGATTGAGACTTCTTCTGTTAAACTTGCAAAGCTTAAAGAGGATAAGGAAAAATTAACTCGTGAGGCTCAGAAACTCCAACGTGAAGGGGATAAAGAATTATTTTTATCTTTAAATTCTCTCTTATGGAGTTATCGGGCCGCCAGTGTTGAAGAAGATAAAGATTATTCGGAGGAAATACGTTCAATAAAGCAAGCTTTGTTCCATAATCATTTTACCATTGGTCCTCGTGGTGAGCATAGATCTAATGTTAAGATGATACTTAAATATATTGACCAAGGTAAGAAATTTGCAAAAGCTTAACAAGCTTTTTGATTTTTTAATGGCATTTTCCAATGATAAGGGTGCGAAGTCTTTTTATTCTACTTTTTGGCCAGCACCATTCTTTGAGGACCTTTTTTAAATGGCTTGGTTTAGTCGGTGATCTTAATCAACCAAGCCTACCCCTCATTTTTTTGGGATTGAATTTGAATTGTTTTTAATTTAAATTTAAATTTAGATTAAATTTAGAAGGTGATATTATGATTAATTTTAATACTACTACTACTAACCGTCTAAAAAATTTGAATGATAAATATGAATATAATAAATTAAAAATGGAAAGTTTTAGTACCAATTCAACAAGTTACCGGCAGCTTTATGAAGAAAATAGGGAGATAGTTAATGAATTGAAAGAAATAACTAGGTTTTAGTCTGGTTTTTTGGTTTTTTCGTGGTCTGATATAATTCCTATTGTGCGTTTAAGTTCTGCTATTTCTTCAGATTGTTGCTTGAGCTGGACTTTAAATTTCCTAGCCTGATTATCTTCTATAACCTCAACATCAGTCTCTTTGATGCTAAGGTAAGGGATCACCCGATGGTATTCTCTTTTTAATTTCTCCAAGTCAGTATTTTTGATATAAGGGTCTGTAACTGTTTCAGTCGTTATATCAATTTTATGACCTAATAACCAATGGGTGAATGTGAATGGGACTCTATTATTGTTTAAAGTCGTAGCAAAAAACTTCCTTAATGAGTGAGGATGGAAAAAGATAAACTTTCCACTTTTACCCCATCCTATTCTCCCATTTAACTTTCTGAAATAAGTGGCTATACTTTGATCACTAATCATTCCACTTTTATTTTTCTCTTGCTGGAAAGGTACAAATAATTTAGTTTCGGGGCCATTAAGAGGTTCTTTATTCATATATTCCCTGGCAAGATATTTGTTTATATATCTCATGGTTTCGGGAGTGCAAAAAGTAGTATATTCTATCCCTGTTTTTCGACGTAATATATTCTTGAACGTAGGAATGGTATTTTTAGCAACATGGTCATTAAGCTCTTTCAAAATGGAGGGGTCATACTCTTCAAATCCTAATGCATGATAATAATCTTCCAGAGTTAAATGCCTGGCCTCGTTTTTACTCATTCCAGAGGTTGATAAAAGCAATATAAAAGCACTGTATTTGTAGTTCGATTCACCCACCGCTTCCCTAATATCTTCAATAGTTGGAATTTTCTGTTTACTTCTTTCCTTTTTCTCTTCTACTGATTCTTTGACCTTTATTTTTTTAGGTAGTTCAATTTCATATTCAGTATAAAATATTTTTACAATCCCAATTGCTAGTTTCCGGCTTGCATAAGTCATTTCAGTTTCATTATTCAGATATTTATTATATTTGACCATCCTTGGTTTTATTCGTCGTTGAGCCATCCAAGGACTCTTTTCCTGGTCTTCTCTTGCTTCTTCGATTAATTCTGTGGGTGTCATTTCGTTAAAATTACAATAACGTCGAATGTGGGTATAATAAGATTCAGCTGTTCTATCTTCTAATTCACTCCCATCGATCCAATTGCTTGCCATGAGATCGTTTTTGATTTCAGCCATTGCGAACTTCATTATATCATCATATTTTTGTCATAGCTTAAAAGGCTTATGTATATTACAATACACTTGAAATTTATTTAACCTAATACTATTATACTATCTTAAATTTATTAATATCATACTATTATTAATACTTATCTCAGTACTTATCCTACTAAAAATATAGGAAGGGAGGGGGATTATATGATGAGAAATGACAAAAAGTTAGAAAAAATAGCAAATAGTTTTGTTTTATTAATAGAATTTAAAGAAGATGAAAAGTTAAACAATGGAATAAATCGAATTTTACCTGAAATCAAAGGAATAGAAGAAATAGAAACAGCAATGAATAATACAGACGCACGGTTTTATATTAGGGAATCAGAATTTTATGACACAGTTACCGTGGATCTGGATATGGAACCCGTGAAGGCCATAAAACAGTTGCGAAAAACACCAACAGTGGCAATTGAAAAAGCAGTACCCCTCGATTCTGTGGTATCTTCCCCTCTGGAGAGTGTGATTAAAGCTATCCTAAAAGTAGCATCAATGAAGATAGCTAAAGATGAATCTTTCACCGTGCGATGCCAATTCAAAGGTGACCGGTTGAAGAGTATAGAAAATATCAACTCACCAGATAAATTAATCAATCACATATCCAATGAATTGTGTGATGAACTGGGCCTTGAATACAGGGATAAAAACACAGACTGGATAATTCAAATAGAAGAACTGGGTGAAGATACAGGGATTGCTGTTTGCCGGCCGGATGAGATTTTAATGAAATAAAAATCTTTCCCTTTAAAAACAAATATTTTGTAATATTTTCTTTTTTTCAGGGAATGTAAAGTTAATGGGTGCTTTGAATGTCCATTAATATTTAAATTCGTTAATTATCGTTCTTTCAGCAAATAAAGACACCTTATGTCAAAAATATTTTGCTAATATCCCCAATAACTTTACAACCCCTTATTTTCATTATTTTTTCAAATAAACTACCATGTTCGGACTGGATTATCTAAAATGTTAATCTGAGACTTTCTATTCTCTATCATTAAATAAGTAATGAATAATTTCAAAATTTCTATTATATGAAGGAAATTTTATTTACAACCCCTGAATGATCTAATAACCAATGAGTTATGTACAAAATATTGCATTTTAGTGGTGGAGTGTACAAGTTCGACCTACTGTCAGAACACGTGGAAGATGTAGGTGGATTGTTATTCCAGGAAAATCGCCTGCAGATCAGTAGAGGTGCTTCCTTTCTATCTGAAGAGGTTCAGGTAATTTTCATGGTGCCTCCCAACGAAGTGTCCAGTGTTAAGGAACTTGCCAGTGAACTAAAAGGAGAAATCCAAGTAGTTGAACTTGACGAACCATTAAAAAGTAACCTCATAAATTCACTGGCCATCTACAACATCCTTTGTAGGGCAGAGGATTGGGTTAATCATGATGTTATTTCAGAATCAGATGAATATATTCCAGAATATGGTTTTGTAGAATCTGGTGATAATCATAATCTCAATAATCTGGAAGAATGTTTAGATCTGATGCTGTCCCTTGAACTCATAGAAAAACGGGAAAATGAGGGGAAAACAGAGTATCGTATTTTAATAAGGGATAATATCTAAAAAATAATTAAGAAACTAAATTAGAATTTAAATTAAAATAATTTAAAGCACGGATTTTTTAAGAATTGGTTTTCCAATATTGGACATGATGATGATTTAATAAATATAATTTACTATCATTAATCTAAATTAGAAACCATTTAACACAAAGTGAAAGTACATGATTAAAGGAGAAACCATTATTTTCATGGGCATTGCCGCTGTAATTCTGGGTATGGTGCTAATATTTATAGGCACTGCATTCCTGTCCTCTGGAAAAACTGAAGGCAGTGAAAATGCAAAGGTTAGTACCGGTGGAGTGATTTTAATTGGACCTATACCAATCATATTCGGCAATGACAAGAGTATGGTTTCCATTGCCGTGCTTGGTGCTGTTATTGTAATGATAATAGCCTACATCCTGTTTTACAGGGGAAGTCTCTGAGGTCTTAAAATTCCCCATTAGACCAAGACAAAGAATATAAATAGAATAAAGATTAATCCTAAAACTTAATAACCTAATTTAATCTAAGTAAATTAACGATTAACAATGTTAATTAATTTAAACCAGTAAATGTTAACTTATCAAAAATATCAAAGTGATGTTATGAAGATATCGGTTGTTATCCCAGCACTTAATGAAGAAGGAATTGTGGGCAAAACTGTTAGATCAGTGCCCATCGCCAAACTCCATGATATTGGACTTGAAACGGAAATATTAGTTGTTGACAACGCATCTACGGATAATACTTCTAAAGAAGCTTCTGAAGCAGGGGCTAGGGTTGTTTTAGAAACTAAAAGAGGTTATGGTAATGCTTACCGCCGGGGATTCAAGGAAGCCCAGGGCGATATAATTGTTATGGGGGATGCCGATGGAACATACCCCTTTGATGAAATGGCTGAATTCATTCAACCAATTTTAAAAGGTGATGCAGAATTCATTATGGGTTCCAGATTAAAAGGAGATATAAGGCCCGGTGCAATGCCAGCCCTCCACAAATATATAGGCAACCCTTTCCTTACCTGGGTCTTAAACGCACTTTTCCATACTGGAATCTCAGATGCCCACTGTGGAATGAGGGCCATGACCAGGGAAGCCCTGAACAAAATGGATCTCAAGACTGCAGGTATGGAATTTGCATCGGAAATGGTTATAGAAGCATCCCGAAAGAAGTTGAAAATAGCCGAAGTTCCCATTACTTACTACCCACGTGAAGGTGAGTCAAAGCTCAGTTCATTCTCTGATGGATGGAGACACCTCAGATTTATGATGATGTACAGGCCAGGCCCTTTCCTACTAATACCTGGTGCCATCGCCCTAATTCTGGGAATACTGCTTACTGCTGTTGTAATGTTACAGGGCATATCCAGAATGCATTCCCTTATGTTAGGTGGTTTACTGCTCTTAATTGGTTACCAAATGCTCCTTTCATGGCTTTATTTCGGAGCCTTCGGAGCCGCCTATGGATTTTCACGAAGTTCAGGAACCATCAAAAAATTAATGAACTACCATTCCCTGGAAAAAGAACTGTTTCTAGGGGTAGTTCTCCTGGCAATTGGAATAATCATTGGGCTGAACGTTCTTTATAACTGGAGTATTGGCGGATTCGGACCATTATATCAGGTTCAAAGTACGGTACTGGCCATGATATTATCCATACTGGGAATCCAGACCATATTCTCAGGAATGTTTTTAAGCTTACTGCTGTTAAATAAAGAAGATAAAAAATAGATAAATGATATAAGAAGTTAAAAAAAAGTTTTTTAGATTAATATCAGGTTAACAAATAAAAAATGAATCAGAAACCAGATAAAATAATGTTTCATAACCTTGAATTAAATAATGAATTTATAAGTGATTAATGGAATTTAAAGGCATTATATCAAGAAGGCATTATATCAAGAATTAACCAATTTATAGACATTATCCAAATGGGACAATTTAAAATAGGCATATTAAAATCATGAGAATAATAAAAGAAGAATAAACTATTTTTTAAATTCCCTGATTTATTGAGGTTTATTATTATGAAGATCGCTTTTATTTACGACGCCATGTACCCATGGGTCACTGGAGGAGCAGAAAAAAGAATATATGAATTGGCTACGCGTTTAGCCCAACGTGGCCACGATGTTCACTGTTACTCCTGGGGTTGGTGGTGGTCTGATGAAGGTGAAAAAGACATAATTTATGAAGGTATTCATTTACATGGTGTTGGAAAACCAGCAGAACTCTACACATCCGAGAGGAGATCCATCAAAGAAGCTGTGCTCTTTGCCATAAAACTATTTCCCATTTTAATGAAAGAGAAGTTTGATATTGTGGATTGCCAGGGATTTCCATTCTTTTCATGTTTCACATCGAAAATTCATTCTCTCTGTGGAAAATCTAATCTGGTTATCACCATCCATGAAGTTTGGGGTGACTACTGGTACCAGTACCTGGGTACTGCAGGATTCTTCGGTAAATTAGTGGAAAGCATCATGTTCCGATTAAGTAACCGGATTATCACTGTATCTAATAAAACCAACAATGATCTTAAAAAAATAAGGAATATTCCTGATTCCAAAGTTATCCCCAATGGTATTAATTTTAAGGAAATAATTGATGTCAGTTCAGGGAATGGGAAATGGCAAGTTATTTATGCCGGTAGAATGATTAAGGAAAAAAGGGTGGATCTACTGGTTAAAGCACTGGCTGAGGTAAAGGAAGAAATACCCAATATCAAGGCTCTTATAATTGGTGAAGGTCCTGAAAATCAACAGATAAAAAAAATAGCCAGTGACCTTATACTGGATGATAACATTACATTTCTAGGATTTATGGATAGCCATAATGAGCTTATTTCCCATTTCAAATCATCAGAAGTGTTCGTTCTACCCTCAGAAAGGGAGGGTTTTGGGATAGTGGTACTGGAAGCTAATGCTTCAGGACTACCGGTAGTGGTGGTGAAAAGTCCATTAAATGCAGCTATTGATCTTATTGATGAAGGGAAAAATGGTTTTATAGCTGAATCTTCTACTAATGGCCTTAAAAATAAGATAATCACCGCTATAGAGCATAAAGATGAGATGAAAACACAAGCCATTGAAAGTGCTAGAGAATATGATTGGGATAGAATCATTCCCTTACTGGAGCAATTCTATCAGGAAAGTCTATAATCATCTTATCAATGAGTTAATTTGATAATAAACCATTAAAATATACGATTAATATGAAAATACTACAAACACCGGTGCGTTTCTATCCATTTACTGGAGGTGTGGAAAACTATGTTTATAACCTTTCCCGTGAACTGGTGAAAATGGACCATGAAGTGGAGGTTATATGTGCAAATGAACCTCCATCTGATGAGTTTGAACGTGTGGAGGGGATAAATGTTAACCGGATACCCTATTATTTTAAAATCGCCAACACAAACTTAACTCCATCTTTACCATGGGCAATGAGGAAATTTAAGTTTGATATTATCCACACTCATCTCCCAACCCCCTGGACTGCAGACTGGAGTGCATTTTATTCCAGGATAAAGGGAAAACCTCTGGTATTGAATTATTACAATGACATAGTGGGTAATGGCGCCGCCCATTACATTGCACAGTTATACAATAAAACTTGCCTCAAGTTGTTACTCAATCAGGCTGAGAGGATAATTATAATTCAGGAAAATTACCTGGATTACTCTCCTTATCTGGCAGATTATGAAGATAAAATTAGGGTAGTGCCAGTGGGGGTTGATGTGAATCGATTTAAACCCCTGGAAATAGAAGAGGAGGGTAACAGCATATTCTTCCTCAGTCTCCTTGATGAATTCCACAAGTATAAAGGCCTGGAATATCTATTAAATGCAATAAAAATTGTTAAAGAAGATATTAAAGATGTTAAATTAGTTGTGGGTGGGAAGGGAAGTTTATTGGAATACTATAAATCCATGGCAGAATCACTGGGCATACAGGATAATGTGGAATTCCATGGATTCATTTCAGAAGAGAAAATCGTTGAATATTACAATCACTGCAGTCTCTTTGTGCTTCCTTCCATTTCTTCAGCACAGGAAGGATTTGGAATCGTTGCTCTGGAGGCTTTAGCCTGTAAAAAGCCAGTTTTAACCACAGATATAGTGGGAATTGCCCAGGACCTCCAAGAAACTGGATCAGGCAAGGTTGTTCCCAAAAAGGATCCAGAAGCACTGGCCAGTGCCATTTTAGAAATCCTTCAGGATGATCATAGATATAAAATGGGAGAAAAAGGGAGAAAACTTGTTGAAGATAAATATACTTGGGAAATTGTGGCTAAACTAACTGACAAAGTTTATAAAGAAATATTGTAAACATTGAATTTACTAATCTGGTTCTGTAAATATTCAAAAAGTATGGCAAAATAGTTTATATTTTCAATGAAAGTATCAAAAATTCTTTATACTTAAAATGAAAGTATGAATAGTTAATAATTCAAATTATTGTAACTAAATGAGTGTATTTAAATTATTCACACCTTTAATGAATGTAAACTAGAAAAACTATTTATGGACGATAATTTATTCAAAACAATGCAGGCTAGTTGAGGAATGATAAATGTTTGATAAAATGAAGAATTTTCAGATAAAAGAATGGATTTTATCGTTAATACTGTTACTTATGGTAACTGATGTAACAATACTCCTTAACATACCCTATTTAAGGGAAATAATGGTATTCATCTGTTTTACCTTTGTTCCAGGAATTTTAATCATACACATCCTTAAATTAAATTCTCTGAAGTTTCTTAAAAAAATCGTTCTAACCGTGGGTTTAAGTGTATGCTTTTTAATCTTCATGGGACTGGCATTAAACAGCCTTTACCCAGTTATAGCCACACCACTATCATTCTGGCCAATATTTATTACAGTTAACTTAACACTGATGATTTTCGCCATTATAGCTCACCATCGAAATAAAAATGAATTCATTTTATCCGACTTTTTAAATTTGAAAACCAATGAGTCTGAGGGAAGTAAACTTAATTCAATGTTATTATTACCGTTTTTATTTCCGGTAATGGCTGTTATTGGCACTTACTTCATGAACGTGACTCAGAATAATATTATTTTAATGCTGATGTTATTTTTGATTCCTGCCTACGTTGTTGCCATGGTGTTCCTTAAAGACAGGACAACCAGTGCCACATATCCAGTAGCGCTCTCCATGATTGGGTTAAGTTTGCTTTTAATGCATGGATTAACATCATTCCATGTGATGGGAAGAGATGTGCAATTTGAATTTCACTTCTTTAACCTGGCATTGAACAATGCTTACTGGAATTCAATTGGAGATATTCTTCAGTTTAATGCTTATAACTCCTGTTTGAGTGTCACCATATTACCGGTTATATTCAAGGTTCTCAGCAACATGAACAGTGAATATATTTTCAAAATATATTACGCTTTAATTGGAACCATACTACCCTTAATTCTCTACATCATATTCCGGAAATATTTCTCCCGTCAAAATTCCTTTTTTGCAGCGTTAATATTCATATTCCAGCCTTATTTCATTTACTTTTTAGGAATAGCACGGCAGGAAATAGCATTAATGTTCTTTTTACTGGCACTTCTGGTGTTCTATGATGACAGTATGACTAAAAACATTAAAAAATTGTTATTTGTAATTTTCATGATATCAGTGGTTGTCTCCCATTATGCAACTGCGTATGTAACATTTTTAGTTGTAATACCCATACTCCTATTCCCCTTCCTGAAGAGTGTTGTTAAGGATAGGAAACATATTAAATTCACAAATTTCGATGTGCTCGCTGTGATTTTAATTTTCATGGCCATATGGTATGTTTTTGTTGCAGGATCACAGTATACTGCTGCTTCTGATACACTTAACGCTGCCAGTATTGGTGCTGGGGGTGTGGATGTGACCTCGCAAAAAGATATCAAGGTACTGGCAGTATTTGGTATGGGACTTACATCTATTCCCAATGCAATCAGTGTTATTGTAAACGATTTGATCATCTTCATAATGGGATTGGGATTCCTGAGTATCATCTGGAACTATAAATCATGCAAAAACCGGATCAAAAGTTCATATATAATGGGAATGATAATGAGCCCCCTGGTTTTAACCCTACCCTTAATATTACCAAACCTATCAATAATCTATGATATACAGAGATTATTCCTGCAACTCGTTGTATTTTTAGGGCCTTTATTCCTGATAGGGATGGGCTTTATAACCCGAAAATTGAAGATTCAGAATCTGAAACCAGTGATAATTCTGGTGTTAATCATTTCCCTGTTTTCCTGTAGTACCTACCTGACCTATCACTTCAGTGGCATATCCTACTCTCCTTACTATGAATATAATGGGTCACTGCGCGATGAACACTTTATCTACGATCAGGAACTGAGCTCTGCTGCATGGATTCAGAATAACTCAATACAGAATTCAAGCGTTTTATCCGATTCAATAGAATTTTCACGATTATTGCTGGCTAATAATAATTTCTCTACCATCAACGCCAATCGATCCAACAGTAACTACTTTGTTTACCTTGGATTTGCCAATGTTAATGAGGGGATAATGTATCCCAAGGCAGAGTTCCCGGAAAATATAGAAAAATTCCCTAACCTCTTCATCAATAAGAGTAGAGTGTATGATAATGGTGGTTCTAGAGTTCTGTATGGGCCTGTAACTATATCTTAACTAAATAAATGATTTTCTTAACTAAATGAAAGATTATATTACTAAGTATGAACACCTAAAAATAATTGAAATTATAAATTATTAACTTGAACTAACTGATATATTTAAAAAAATCACTCTAAAACAGATTTAAATCTATTTGAAGTTTCATATGGAGACATCTTAATGAACCCTGAGATAAAAACCCTGTTTATTTATTATGCACCACACCCCATCCACAGCGCCTTTGCAGAGACAGTCACCAGTGAGAGGTACCATTGTGGAGTGTCATTTTCCGAGGTACTGGTGAACTTTATTAAAGGGCTTTTTAAAAGGGAAAGCTATGATGTACTATTTTTAGAAAGTGGAACATGCCTACCTGTGGCTTTAGCCCTTAAAAAATCAAAAACTAAAATAGTACTGTTGAATGCCGACCCACTTTTTTTTGAATTACCTAAAATCAATTTTCTTAAGAGGAAAATACTGAAATTCCTCATATCTTATGTTGATGCGGTGATTGTAAACTCCCAGCTGAACCAGGATCTGGCATCAAAATATTTTCATAAAAAAATTTACACTGTACGTCCCTTTGGGCTTAATTCAAACTTCAATATAAACTGCGATATCGCATCCAGCAACCTACTTTTTATTGGTAATGAAGGAGAATATAAAGGGTTCAACTCACTTCTAGAAGCCGTGGAAAAGCTTAATGAAGACAAAACCCTATATGACCTGTATATTGTAGGATCCTCAGCAGATAGGATCACATCGGACTATGACTGGCTGCATAAAGAAGGATTTCTCCATGACCTTGACCCTTACTTCAGGGAATGTTCCATATACATTCACCCCGCAGAATACGAATCATTCGGAGCCTCAATAATAGAGGCCATGGCTGCTGGTTTAATACCCATAATCACCAAGAATTGCGGAGCTTCAGATGTTTTCAAGGAGAACCATCTTGAATTTCTGATTATGGACAATAACAATCCAGAAACCATTAAAAATAAGATCACTGAAATATATAACCAACCCTTACCCTGGAAAAAGGATATTTCCAAAAAATGTAAAGAAATATCTTTAGATTACACCAAAGAAACACAGCTAAGGAAGTTTAAAAATACCTTTGATGAAATCACTGCAGACCTCCTGGAAAATGATAATGGATGATGTGGATAAGAGATGATGTAGATAAAAGATTATGTGGATAAGAGATGATGATGTAATGGATGTAAATGGAATTAACTGATGATATGAGCTAATCAATCAGTATTTACCTTAAAATTAATTATCCTATTAGCTATACCACTATAGCTATACCAAAAAAGCCCAAATAATAATCTAATTACCCAAAAACTATCAAAATCTAAATATTAACCAATTACACTCTTACAAAAGCCCTAATATTATTTAATATACTACATAAAGCCCATAATGGCATATATTTAACACGGTTAACCCGGTACTGGTGTGAAAGAATGGTCAAAGTTTATATTGTTACACCTAACTATAATGGAATGAAATTTTTAGATGAATATTTCAGTTCATTATTCAATCAAACATTTAAGGATTTTAAAATAGTTTTTGTGGAAAATTCACCAGACTGTGAATCCATAGATTATGTTAAGGAAACTTTTCCATCCCATCTGGAGAAAATAATTTTCATTAAAAATCCGGAAAACTATGGTTTTGCCAGAGGCAACAATGTAGGGATCCAGAGAGCACTGGAAGATAATGAATGTGAATATATTCTATGTCTAAACAATGACACTGTTTCTACCAGTGATTTCTTGGAAAAACTGGTTCTTTGCGCAGAAAAACATCCCGATGCAGGGAGTATCCAGCCCCTGATCATTTGGGGAAAAAACCATGAATTAATTGATTCTGTGGGTTTAGAATATTCTCAGAATGGTTTAGGATTCAACCGTGGCGCATATAGGCCTATTGATGAATATACTAATGAAGAAGAAATTTTTGGCTGTTGTGCTGGTGCCTGTCTTTACCGGAGAGAGGCACTGGAGGATGTTCAATTGCATCATGAATTTTTTGATGAGGATTTTTTCGCATACTTTGAAGACATAGATCTGGCTCTGCGATTGAGATGGGCTGGATGGAGTGCATGGTTTACTCCTGATGCCCGCGTATACCATTATAGTGGCGGTACTGCGGGGGATAAGACGGATTTTTCAGTGTACCATACCTGGCGGAATTATACCTGGACTGTTGCCAAAAATTTACCTTCCAGTTACATCTGGAGAAAATTCTATTTAATCATCCTCAGTGAACTTTCTCAGATTGTCCTTCATATACTCCGGAGGAAACCAGTTATATTCAAAGCCAAATGGGATGCATACCGTAATAGGGGAAATTTCACCAGTAAGGGGAAAATGACAAAAAAGAGTGTGGACTTTAAAGAAGTTGAGAAATGGTTCATATTAAAATGGCGTTAATAAATCATCGACTATTTACAGGTTTTAACCTATCAATTGTATTAAAAGTTCATATAATGCGTTATAAGTACATAAATCTTGTTAAGTATAATAATAAATAAATAAACAGGATGTAATTAGCTTGATTTCAGTGGTATCGGTGTATAACAATAAGGAGATACTGGATGAGTATCTCATTAAAAGCTTAGAAGAACAGTCTGTAGATTATGATCTCATCCTGATTGATAACACCCAGGGCGAATTTAAATCTGCTGCAAGTGCCCTTAATTCTGGTGGTGGAAAGGCCACCGAGCGTTATATTGTATTTGTACATCAGGATGTTTCTTTTGATTCGAAATTCTTGGAGGATCTGGAAACCATCCTCGATAATATCAACAATTTGGGTATTGCAGGTTTAGCCGGTGTTAGTGCGGAGACTCCTGGAGTTATTTCCAATATATTACAGGGAAAGTCAAAGGAACTGGTGGGGAAAAACAGGATTGAAACTCCCACCAGGGTGCAAACTCTGGATGAATGTTTGATTGTGATCCCTAAATCTGTGTTTGATATTTTGAAGTTTGATCAGGTTACCTGTGATGACTGGCACCTTTATGGAGTGGATTACTCTCTCTCAGTCACCAGCCAGGGGTATGATTCCTATGTTTTACCTTTAAGCATTCACCATAGGTCACCCGGTTATTCAATGTCTGCAGGTTATGATGTAACCATGAAGAAGCTATTGAAAAAACATCACCAAAATTATAAGATGGTGTATACTACTCTTGGTAATTACAACACATCCCTACCTTTATCCCTGCAGAAGAATATGAAAAAGATCATTGTGCCTCTGTTAAAGGCTACAGGGCAATGGAAATATGATTAACATTTAATTTCATTTAATAATCCATTTGAATACTATGAAGTCCTGGTATTTAATAATCCATTTGAAACACGATAAAGTCCTGGTTTTCATAAGCTTTATGTGAATTATCAGGCATTATCTGGTCAATGTATGATGGAATATCCACAGTGGAATAGTAGAGTGGATAAAACTCCGAATCAACCTTCTTCAGGATGAACTCGTTACCCTGGGGTGAAAGTACCAGTCTCTTGTCGAATACCACGTAACCTATATCCTCTTTTTGACGTTCCGAAATGGGTAAGCCCTTGATGGAGAAGTAATCAAAATCATAGTGCATGGGCATTCCAGATACTGTTGACACGAACATTCCCGCAAACTGGTTGGATATTAACATGGATCTACTGGTATTTCCATTTTCCCTGAACCAGTTAGCCAGATCCACCTCAGACTGTGAGGGTGGGGATATTTGAACAGTCCCATACACATTTTTAACACCAAAGTTGGTAACTTTAGGGTTGGTAACTGTTAAAACACCACTAACTGCACATATAAGATATATTATAATCAAAAATACAGCCCCCAGCTTGGGGGATGAAATAATAGGATACTTTTTTACAGGATATTCCTTAATTTTACTTGAACTTTCTTCATTGGAACTTCCTTTCATAGGAATGTCACTATTATGTGAACTTTCATTCTCGGAAATGCCTTCATTATCTGGGCTTTCATGTAGTTTTTCTTGATAATCTTCCAAACTGTTAATAATAAAGGTGATTCCCAATCCTCCCAGCATGGAAAGGGGTATCAGGAGGTATATTATCACCCGGTAAGAGATCACGCTGATTCCAAACCAGTAAGAATTACTTAACAGGATCATGGCAATGACCCACACCAGCATAAGCAAATCCTTTCGGCGGTGTTTTTTCAAGGCCACAATTCCCCCTATAACCGAGAAGATTATGACTAAAAATCCCAGGTTCCCGAAGTAACCCCATAAACTTAGAGGTCGGTTGGAAACCAAACTTGAACTTTTACTTAAAAGCAGTAATATCTGGCCGGATAATCCCTGGAGTATCTGTGGTGCCATGATCTGGAGAGCAACTACACCCAAAACCATTAAAACAATTAAAGCTGCAAAGAAGGATAAAAAATTCTTAAACACAGCTAAATTTCGATAAACTATTAATTCAAGGAGTGTGATGCCGATTATTATCAGAGACAGACATAGTGTGGCTGGTTGGTGGGTTAGAATCACCAGGCAGAAGAAAACTCCTCCCAATAGGGCGGGTTTAATATCCTTATTTTTAATGGAAGAATAGTAAAAGTACACTGCCAGGGGTATGAAGATAAGTGCCAAGTTCTCAGGTAATGGTAGCACCATTCTACCCACCAGGTAACTGGATAACATTAAAAATCCAGCACTGGCACCTGCAATTTCACCATAAAAACGATATGCCACATAGGATACTGATAAAACCAGTGATGTGGCCATAACTGGTTGTAAGAATCTGGCAACCTGGAAAAAGTCAACACCAAATACTGTGCCCAGACCTGCTATCAGGAGATGGAAAAGTGGAGGGTAACCCATTTGCTGACCACTAGGGGCATTCAGCAGAGGATCAGTGAGGGTGAAACCGTAAGTCGCGTATACATGAGCGTACTGCACGTGGTATATTATATCCCATCCCAGTGGCCACTGGTACTTTAAAGTAGGAATGAATGCAATGAACAGAGCAGCAATTGCGGGTAAAACCACTAGGATCTTCTTATTTTCAGGAAAGGTTAGATTCATGATATCGTTCCTTATATCAAGCTCAATATTAATTTATATAAATAGATTGCTAATTTTTTTATTATTCACTTCAGATAATATTGAGAAATTCTCATCCAGATTTCAAAATACCCTTAACCATATCATAAATAATACTCAAATAAGACTTAACTACTTGAATAATTAACTGGGAAACATTAATATTATTCCTACCTGCAAGCCTCTCCTTTAAGTAGTATCCCCCGTCTGCAAGAATTATAAAAGAGTATTGGAATTTATCCTTAAAAGTCCCATATCTTTTAGCAGTGGTGAGCATGTTTTCAGATTGTAACATTATCATACGGGCGTTAACTGATTTCTTTTTAATGGATTTACCACGTTTATGATAAACAAGAGATGTGGGAACGTATATTGTTTTCCAACCATTTTTATGGGATCTCCATGATAATTCCGCATCCTCGTACACCGTGAAAAAGGTCTCATCAAATAATCCGATTCCCTGGAGCATTTCCTTTTTATACAAGCATGCCGCGGCAATAGCTCCAATAATGTATTCTGGATCATCATACTGGCCTTCATCCGGTTCTTCATGACCCCTATCAACGATTCTTCCCATCTTTAGAAGATGGCCAGTTGAATCGATGATCTGGGGGTTATTGTATTTTAGAATTTTAGACCCGGCCATACCAATTTCAGGATTACTTTCAGCGGCATTAACCAGTTCCATTAAGAAGTTCTCCTTAACCACGGTATCATTGTTTAAGAGCATTATGTAATCCGGATCCAGGACACTTAAGGCTAAATTAATACCAATATTATTACCCTTAGCAAATCCGTAATTCTCATTGTTTTTTATTAGAATGAGTTTTTTCTTATTAGGTGTTGAAAAATCTGTCCCTGAAAAATTAGATTGATTTTTCAATTGATTTTCATCATATTCCACAAGTTCGATGGGCTTGTTACCTGATTCATAATCAAAAAACTTTGATTCTATTCTTAATGAGCCACTGCAGTAATTTCTGATTTTTTCCAGGGACTCATCCTCAGAATTATTGTCAACCAGGATCACATCATAGTTGGGGTAATCAATCTGGTAAAGTGATTCTAAACATTCAACGGTGTCTTTCCAACCATTCCAGTTTAGTATGATTACAGAAACATGGGGAAACATATTTTTATTCTCTTGTTTTAGTTAAAATAGTGATATTTTTTTAATAATTGTTCTTCTAATTTTTAATAAGTGTTATTCTAACCGTGCTGTTTATACCCGGTCTTAATTAACATGCTTATACCATGTATGCTTTTGTGAGCAGTAGGGAGTGCTGTTTACCAGGTCTAAGTTAACCCGTGCTATTTTCTGTTTTAATTAACATTATTATCGTATTTTTCAGAGGCAGATGCTTCCACTGGATTAGGTGAGGATTCTTCCATTGCCCTGCTAAATGATTCCTCGAAAACATCGGCTACATTACGCCATGTGAACCTTTGAGCGGTTTTAAGACCATTTTCTTTGAATTTTTCTCCCAATTCATCATTGGTTAATAATTCATGTATGCCCCTGGCAAGTTCATCTGGATCCTTAACTGGGACCATTATAGCATTTTCCCCATTGGAAACGAAATCTCTGACACCTAAACAATCTGTAGTTACAACCGGCGTTCCACAGGCCATTGATTCTAATGGAGGTAATCCGAATCCTTCCTTGTGGGATGGGAATGCGAAAATATCCGAAGAACTATACAATTCGGCCATTAAATCATCACTAGGTCTTTCGAATAATTTATAATTAAATTTAAACCCATGTTTATCCTTCAAAGCATCGAGTATTTTCCTGTTTCCAACTGCTATTAATGTTAAGTCCGGTATTTCTCCAGAAACAATGTTCAATGCTTTAATTAAATCTCCATCCCCCTTATACTTCCCACCCCTCAGTATGGTCATTATCTTATGCCCTGGAACATCTTCCAGGACGTTTTGACGAGGATAAAAATTTTCATGATTTAAACCATCTCCTGCCAGAATGGCGTTTTTACCATAATCCTCCTTGATCCAATCCTTAAGCCAGTTGGATATGGTTAGAATGTTCAGTGGCAGGTATAAACTTTCTTTAAACATTCTCACGTCATAGGGTCCGAGTGGCTCAACCAGTTCCTCAAAATCCTGGAAGAAATAGAAGGGTATGCCTTTTTGGCTCCTGTAAACAGCAAAGGATGTGCTGAACCAGGTGGCCACATTTATATCACAATCTGGTGTTATTTGTGATAATGGTTTAACCAGGTCGGCGTCGAATCCTGTTTTGAACCATCTGAAGATTCCTCCAAGGCTGGAATACTCAAAATCATCTTTTTTTCTGAATTTGTTTATGGGGTTTAATATTTTAATGATATAAGGAGCTTTTACGTATCTAACATCAGCTTTAACTGGAAACCATGAATGATTTCCCTGCAGTGCGGTAATGGTAATAGTATGTCCACGATCTGAAAGTTCATTTATTATCTCAAAAACTGCTCTTGCACCACCACTCATTGATGTTGACATCATGGTAAAATTTATTTTCATTAATTTATTCCTCCAGAAAAACCATTGATTATTATCGTGTATTTATCAGTTTATCAATTAATGATACATACTAAATGCTTTTTGGATACATATATCCAATTTAATACTATTATTGTTGTTAAAGTTTTTTTATTGAATTAAAATTATTACCTAAATTTTAACTCTTTTTTAGGTAATATTCTTTAGATAAACTTATAAATTGTGAGTATAATATAACGTTGATGATTAAAGAACTAGGGATAATTTCAGGCTTAAGATGAATCTCATCACTTATAAATCAATTTACATTAACAATAAGATATTATAATACCTGAAATAAATTTTTGCTATATCACCTATTAGTTTTACATCAACCCCCCTGAATACCAGAAGATAAGGAGATAATTAATGAACTTAACTATCAAATCTCTTAACCGTTACGATAAGATCTTTCTATTGTTAATTGCAGCTTACCTAATAACTTGGATTTTACTGGTAAGGAACTACCAGTTCCTGGGTATTAATGATTCCATCTCTTACATGTCCATTGCAAAATTATACCTAAACGGGGATTATGCAAATGCCATAAATGGTTATTGGTCACCACTTTATTCCTGGTTAATGGTTCCATATCTTAAAATAGTAGGTTATTCGCCCCTTAATGCGTTGTGGGCGGCTAGAATAGTAAACCTGTTCACCGGAATATTGGCCCTAATAGGGATCAGGAGTCTTTCCCATAAGATGGGATTAAATAAAAAGATGACTACCCTCACAATTTTAACATTAATCCCCTTGATCCTGTATTTATCATTAACACAGATTATGCCTGATCTTTTAATGGCAACTCTACTGGTGTTATATTTTAACATTATCTTCTCTGAAGGATATTCCCAAAAATTGTCAAATGGACTCTTCTGTGGAGTTATAGTTGCATTTGCCTTTTTAACCAAAGCTTATGTTTTACTTTTTTTCCTGTTACATTTCCCTTTATTTAATTTTATTCAATGGAAGACCAATATTTCTCCAGAAAAACGAAAGAATATTACCAAAAACTTTTTAATCGGATTGGCAGTATTTTTTATCATTAGCGGTGTGTGGATATTCACCATAAGTGAAAAATATGATAAGTTAACTTACAGCACCAGTGGAGATTATAATTTTAAGGTTGTGGGACCTGAATCTATTGGACAGCCTGCACAGAATCCCGGATTTATACAACCACCATATTTAAAAGGTTCAAGTGCATGGGAAGATCCATCCGCAAACGCATCTTACTCCCAATTAAAGGCATGGAGCCCTTTTAAATCAACAGCCTTTTTGATTTATGAATTAAAAAAGATTCCAGATAACATCGTAGTATTATCCAACATGTTACTGTCTTTTTCATATTTCACGCTTCTAATAATTCTCTTTTATTTCATACTGTCAATCAGTTCCGTGAAAAAACTGTTAAAACGCACTGAAATACTGTATCCTCTCTTAACTGTTCTTGTATTCCCTTTGGGATATTTGTTAATAGTTCTGGATGTTAGATATTTATGGATACTCTTTGTGTTACTGGTAATCATGGGTTTTTATCTGCTGCAACTCCTCTTCAAAAACGGTTTTTTAAACCAGTATGGTAAAAAAATCCTGGCAATAACATTAATGATTTCTTTTGTTATAATGCCAATTTCTGGACTTTATGGATCTTACAATGCTTATGAAAATTTTTACAAAATGGCCAACCAGTTAAAAGAACATGGTATAGAAGGTAACATTGCATCCAGTGGGAATACTACACACTATGGTGAAGACATTATCATCAGCTTTTTCATGGACACCAGTTACTTTGGTTATGCTAAAGAAGATACAACTTATACGCAACTGGTAAGTGAATTGAAAAAATATAATATAGATTATTATATATTCTGGGAAAATTCGGGGAAAAATGAGCAATTTTTAACACAGAACTTCCCTGAAGTCACCAATGGAACTATCAAAGGTATTAAAGTATTTAAGATAAGTACATAATTGATATTATAAGAATAAAGATATTATAAGAATAAAAGTAATGCTAAAATAATTTCAAATTAAAAAAAACAAATTTCCCTAGAAAATTTATAATCATAATGGACTTTGATTAAATGAGAGTCACCCTTAAAACCATTGGCAGGAAACTGATAAAAGACCAGACCGATAAAACCATTGTACAACTCTTTAGGTATGTATTTGTAGGCGGAGCAGCGTTTATAGTTGACTTTGGATCCCTCTTCATATTTACTGAATTTTTTGGTATTTATTATCTGATCTCAGCAGCTATTGCATTCATTTTAGGCTTAATTGCAAATTATTTACTCAGTGTGAACTGGGTCTTCAACAGAAGAACGCTGGGAAGTGCCAAACTCGAATTTGGAGTATTTGCACTAATTGGAGTAATAGGACTGTTTTTAAATGAAATATTTATATGGTTTTTTACAGATTATCTGCAAATTTATTACTTGCTTTCCAAGATCATTGCCGCTGCAATTATCTTGTTCTGGAATTTCTTTGCCCGGAAAATCACATTGTTCAGATAATTGAAGTTAAACAATGACACTGACTTAACAAATGAAAATATTATTAACGAATAAAAAGTAATAATGGGCCTTTATCAAACTCTTTTAACGGTGAATACATGGTTAACCAAGAAAAAACAGCGATAATAATAGGTGCAGGTCCCGCAGGTTTGACAGCTGCCTATGAACTTTTAGATAAAACTGATATCAAACCAATTATTTATGAAGAAAGTGACTATATTGGAGGTATATCAAAAACCATCAATTATAAAGGTAATCGAATAGACATTGGTGGACACCGATTCTTTTCGAAATCTGAACAGGTTATGGATTGGTGGATGAATATATTGCCCCTTCAAGGAGCACCAGCCCGGGATGATGGTGTTCTTGGGAGGGATGTGCCATTAGCAACTGAATATTCATTTAAAGACATCCATTCCAATGAAACCGTTAAAATACCTGCACCTGATCCTGAAGAAGTTGATAAAGTCATGCTCAATCGTAGTCGGTTATCTCGCATATTTTTCTTGCGGAGCTTCTTTGATTATCCTGTGTCCCTTAACTACAACACTTTCTCCAATTTGGGAATTAGTAGAACTGTTAAAATAGGTTTGAGTTACATTAAAACATCTTTTCATGAAATTAAACCTGAAAAATCATTAGAAGACTTTTTTATTAACCGTTTTGGTGTGGAACTGTACCATACTTTTTTCAAAGATTACACTGAAAAGGTTTGGGGAGTTGCCTGTAGCGAAATTACTGCAGACTGGGGATCCCAGAGGATAAAGGGACTTTCCATTACCAAGGCCATTACTCATGCTTTGAAAAAGAGTTTCACCAGGGATTCATCTATATCCCAGAAAAATGTGGAGACAAGTTTAATTGGACAGTTCATGTACCCTAAACTGGGACCCGGTCAGTTATGGGAAGAAGTTGCCAGAATAATTGAAGAAAATGGTGGAACGATCCATAAAAATCACAGGGTAACTGGCATAATCACTGAAGAGGATCAGGTATCTGGAATTAACGTGTTAGATACAACAACTGGTGAAACTCATAAAAAAACTGGTGATTATTTCTTTTCAACCATGCCAGTACGTGACCTGATAAATTCATTTGAATCTAATGTACCTGAGGATGTTTCAGAGGTGGCCAATGGTCTCATGTACCGTGATTTTATTACTGTTGGCCTACTACTTGATGAATTAAAAATAAAGAATGAAACCAAAAACCCTACTGTAAATAATATTGTACCAGATAACTGGATTTACATCCAGGAACGTGACGTTAAATTGGGCAGGCTTCAAATATTCAATAACTGGAGCCCATATATGGTCAAAGATGAGAATGATACATGGATCGGCCTTGAATATTTCTGTAATGAGGGTGATGAACTCTGGAGCATGTCAAAAGATGAATTCTCTGAATTCGCCATAAGCGAACTAGCGAAGATTGACATAATCGATCCAGCTGATGTTAAGGACCATGTGGTGATTAAAGTGAAAAAAACATACCCTGCTTATTTCGGAACATATGATCATTTTCCCGTGATTAAAAAATTTACAGAAGGGTTTGAAAATCTGTTTTTAATTGGCAGAAATGGTATGCACCGTTATAACAATATGGATCATTCCATGTTAACTGCCATGGCAGCTGTTGACAATATCATCAAAGGAAAAACTTCCAAGGATAATTTATGGCAGATAAATGCGGAAGAAGAGTACCATGAAGAAAAATAGTAATATTGCATGTAAAACCAGAAGACATTAGAGGACATGGAATATGGATGATACCTTCTGTAATAAATCATTTTCAGGTGATATTCGCCTGTTAATTATTCTATCTGTTTATTTTATATTGGGAATTTTTCTGTTGAAGTATTACCAGTATCAGATTAATCCAGATGGTATTCAATACATTCTAATAGCAAAATCTTACTTCACAGGCAATTTCCATACAGCAATCGATGCATATTGGGGACCACTTATTTCCTGGCTATTGGTACCGTTTTTATTTTTCGGTCAATCACCAATTTATGAGTTATTATCCACAAAGATTCTAGCTTTAATAGTTGGATCAGTTACCATTGTTGGGGTTAGATTTTTATCTTACCGATTTAAAATGAATGAAACCATTAGAACTGTTCTTTTATTCTCTTTAATTCCCATTATCTTATTTTTTGCTTTGTTTGCCATAACACCTGACCTTTTAACAGTTTGTGTATTGGTTTACTACCTCTATTTCATTTTCGATCCTGATTACTATCAAAAATATAATAATGCAATATTCTGTGGAATATTGGGTTCCCTTGCATATTTCAGCAAGAGTTTTGCACTTCCCTTCTTCTTAATTCATTTCTTTATATTCAATATTTTCCACGTATTGGCCATTGCAAAAAACCGAAGACGAAAGGTTGTTAAAAACTTTTTATTGGGAGTTTTAGTTTTTGTTTTAATTAGTGGAATTTGGGTTGCCCTTATTAGCGACAAAGAGGGTAAAATAACTATTGGAACTTCGGGTGAAGTGAACCATGCCCTGGTAGGTCCGGATTCAAAAGGACCTGTTCAGTTTTTTAAGGGTTTTGATAAACCTCAAATATCAGTATCAAACCCTCAATGGAGTCCACTCAATTCATGGTCTAACTTCAAATTCCAGCTAGAAATTATATGGAATAACATCCAGAAAGAACTTCTTTCATATCAATTATTTTCATTATTTTCCATTATTATCATGTTTACCTATTTTTTACTTTGTTTAAAACCTTTAAAACAATTAATTAATGATAGGGATGTACTTTATCCATTGACTACAATTATTTTATTATCTGTTCTTTACCTTCCCATTGTTGTGGAAGCAAGTTATTTATGGCTGGGATATATATTATTATTACTCATGGCTGGTTTTTTGATAAATATAATTTTAGAAAAAACAATTATCAGTAAAATCGCCAAAATTATTCTTTTATTTGTAGTTGCAGCATCTTTTGCTTACATGCCAGTGAGTTTTTTGGCAAATAACACCAACATTAACAAGGAGCTTTATTATTCAAGCTTAGACCTTAAAACTCAATACAACATCAATGGTAATATTGCTTCAAATGACCAGTTGGATACCATGAAATTTATCTCATTTTATATGGGCACCAACTACTATGGACAGGCCCCAAAAAATATAACTGATGACCAACTGGCTTCTGATCTTAAAGAATTGGACATTGATTATTATTTTGTTTGGGATAATTCAATTAATAATTCATCAACAGAGGGTAATCTAATAGCAAATGGCTATTACTTAGATATTGGTGATTCAGCAAAAAATTCTAAAATATTAACATCATATGAACCTTCAAATCAGGGTAAAATGAAATATTTCAAAATTTACGCTGTCAAAGAGTAAATAGATCCGTTATAAATACTAAAATTCGCCATATTTAATTTTTTTAAGGAAATAATAAACAAATGTAATCTTTATTTTTTTTATTTTTTTCTCATATAAACTAAATCTCATATGAGTAAAACTTCTAGCTGTCACCGTTGGTAAAATTATAGTTGTAAGAATAAACTCAAAAGAATAAACTCACAATTTAATGTATATCTTCCTCCAGTGAAGAATTAAAGCCACTACCCACCAGAAAGCCACAATGATAAGTCCAAATGCAACTGTACCCCACATTGGTCCCAAGTATTGGAATAGAATGGGCATTACTGTGTTGTCAATATCAATAATTGCCCCTCCAGGTAGGGTATTGGGTGCTACAAAAATTAAAACACCCAATATATCTGATAAAATGTAGATTAAAAGGGCGTTTCGTCCAAAAGGAATTCCCACATTAAGGATTTTTCCTCTTTTTAATATATCCATCAAACCGTATAACAAAGCCAGAATAATAGCTGCCAAACCTGCATTAACCAGTATGAAACTGGAAGTCCACAGTTGCTTGATTATGGGCATTACTGGTGAAATAATCAAGCCTATGGTTAAAGCTATTAACCCGCCTATTATTAAATACTGGACACCTTTCCAATTTCTATGCAATCTCAGGGTTCTACCGCAGGCTAAACCTATTAGTACCATGGCAGTCCCGTTTATCACAGCCATCATCCCCTCAGGGTCAAAAACATGTTCTTTGTCCAGAAGGTGAGCAGGGGTGAAAACCTGAGAATCAATCCATCCTGCTATATTATTACTCATTTCCAGTGAACCAGCTGGTACTCCAGGAGCACTCACCCATAATAAAATAGCAGCCTGAACAAATAGTATTACCGATGCTGCTAAAATAATCCAGCGGGTTCTCAGACGTGCCAGTGGCGCAGCAAAAAGTGATGAAAGGGCAATTAATTGCAGTATACCCGGAATTCTTATGGTGGAAAAGTCAGGAACTCCGTAGAAGAAAAGACCGAAAACAAGAGCAACACCTATGAGATAAAGAGCAGCTACCCTGAAGAGAAACTTGCCCCATTTTTTCCAAGATGGTTGTTTAGAGCGGGATGCAAATGAAAAATTCATTGAAACACCCACAATGAACAGGAAAAAAGGGAATACTAGATCAGCAAGGTTTAAGCCAATCCAGGAGGCATGTTGTAGGAGTGAAGGTGTGTCTGGATAAAGACCAAGGATGTTAACCATGATCATTCCAGCTATGGTAAAACCACGAAAAACATCCAGGGAAACCAATCTATCTTTTACTTCAACCATTTTAGTACCTTCCAATTCATAACCATTTAAGTGGCTTCCAAGTTTTTCAACATGTTTTTTATTAACATTCCCAACTTTTGATTAACTTGATGGGAAAATGAAGTTTCTGAAGGCCATTGCATCCACATGTTTTTTGGTGTTGGTATCATAAATATCCACACTGAACATGACTTCTTTAACACCCTTGAATAAACTTTTGGGAAGTTTAACCATTAGTATATTATTATTCAATTCAACAGTTGGCTTTTCACTGCCTTTAATACTGTTAGTGGCATATTTTACATATTCTGCCTGGGAAGAATTTGTAACAGTGACATCCATCCTTTTGATATCTGTACCATTGAATAATCGAAGATGGAATGTTTTTTGAAAAGTGTTGTTGATGTTACTGGCTGTTTGCATGAACAGGTAAACATTCTGATCATCGTAGGATATGCCTGCTGAGTTCAGGTCGCTCACAGTATTAAAAAGAGTATTTGATGCATCTCCTTTCTCATCTGTATAAGAGGATGTGGGAAGAACACCCAATGTAGTTTCTAATGTATTCCGAGCAATTTGAATATCAGGATAAACTCCAAACAAATCATTGGTACGGATGAAAGACTTGAAATAACTGCTGTTAATACCTACCTGACTTTTGTGAGAAAGAATAGCCATTTCTTTCTGGTTTACCTCGCTATTATTCAGATTGAAGTATGTCCAGTGCGCATCAGTACTTAGAAGTCCAGAAGGAGGATTTAATCTCCCGTTAGGCAAATACATCGCAGGTGTCGGCCAATCTAATCCTTTATGAACCAGGTAAGTGTATTCAGTCCCGTTGAAGTTGATTCCCATGAGTGAATATCTGACAAAAGCGCTGGTAGCCCAGTGATCTGGATGATCATCTCCATCATCAGGATAAACTACAATAGTGGGTTTAAAATCCCTGATTATAGTCTGCATATTTTTGACCACATTAGCACCAGCATAAGGTGCGTTCTTTTCGTAGCTAAAGCTATAAGATGAATAATTTAGCTTATTAAAATCATTGGCACTTTTATAGGTGTTATTGTAATCCCAGTAAATCTCAAAGAGGGGTCCCAGACCAACATCAGGATAACCTAAAAATACAACATTTTTTTCACTCACTCCTAAATTTTTAAGAGCATTTAATGTTTCAGTATGCCTTAATTCAGGTAAAGAAATATTACCTGTAACATTGATATGAGCTTTCAAATTAGAATAACCAGAAGTGGTATGGGAAGAGCTACCATCTGTTACCATCACCACCATTACAGTGGCATTTTTTTCCACAGCCCGGGCAATCAGTCCACCAGCTCCCAGACTTTCATCATCAGGATGAGGGGCAAAAACTAAAATACGATCAGAACTTTTTATTTCTAGTGCAGGATTCAGAATTGTAGATAAATGATTTTCCTCATATTCTGAAACCAGGTAAATCAGGGATCCCAACAACACAATTCCCAATATCCCTAAAATAACCATTTTTTTACTAATCTTGAAATAATTATTACCAATCTTCATTTTAATTCACCACTTCTTATGAATGAGTTTTAATTTTTGAATGTTGTAGGTTATGACCAATTTTGATTAATCATACAAGAACGATATTGCTTCAAACAGATAATGTTCATGATACCATCTTATATTTCATTAACGTCACAAACAATATAGTTTTAATGAAATTAATGTGAATATTGTCACTTAACCTAGATTAAAAAAGAAGAACATAGATTGATTTATTATTAATATCATGTAAAAATGATTTAAAATTCTAATTGCCTTTAGATAAGCAATTTAGCGAATTTAATATCTCCTTTACCCATTTAATTGTTATAAAACTATTATTTAATCTGTGGAAGTAGGGCCCTTTAAACATAAGGAAACAATGAAAATTATATGTATTTTGTGAATTTAAGTAGTTAGGTGAATTTTTGATAGTTAAAAAACAGGACAAACAAACAAAATTTGAAAAAATTGATAACAAAAAAAATTAAACACTGAAAAACCATTGAATAAAATAATAAAAAAATCGACATAAAAACACAGAACAAAAAACAACCCCAAATAAATTACAGTTCCTCACAAAAAAGAATTAAAGGGGATATATAAATCTAAAAACACGTCAAATTCATAAGATTATATGGATTTTCCCAGATATAGAATATTAATAAAAATCATAGCTATATATTGAAACAATATCCTCATTTACCAAGTAAAATTTAATTAAATCAATGATTTAAATTGTTTTTACAAACTTTAATTGAAAATTTTGTCTTAGAAGTTCTAGATATGAATAAACGATTGATTTAGTCTAATTCTAAATTCAATATCTTTTTTTCCAATATAAATAGAATGATATCGTGGAAAAAAGGTTTAGTAAAGTCAATTGTAAGAAAAAATGCTATAAATTAAGGTGAATTGCAAAAATAACTCATTGGGGGGCGAGATCAATATACGTTGTGAATAATCCCATTTAAAGACGTTCTAAACAGGGAGAAAGGCTCTTAAATCGTTTTTTTATTTATTTTAAATCACAAATTTTATATACCATCCAATTTTGAATTAAATAAGTGTCTAAATTATTCCCCAAAGAACATCAGAGCGATTTCATGAAAAAATGAATTCTATGATGTTACGAAAATGAAGTTTTAGACACGGAGGCGATAAAATTAATAGACAATTACTATTGGCCGTGTTGCTATGTATTGTGGCACTGCTTAGTGTAAACAGCATTTATGCAACAGATGGGGAAAATATAACCTCCAACAGCACCACTAACACCATCAATACTACAAATACTTCTAGCAATACTCATAACACAACTGAAACCTCTAACACAACTGAGACCACTACCAACACAACAGGAACCACAAATACAACTGAAAACGCTACTTATAATACAACCACAAATACGGCAAGTAATGGTACTTTTAGTACTAATTCTAATGAAGATAATGGGTCTGTTTCCCAGGATAACTCTGCATTAGGAGCCGCAGGCGAAGCAACTACTACATTCACCAATCAACAAATCATCACAGCTGCTTT
>AMGN01000034.1 GCA_000309865.1 Methanobacterium sp. Maddingley MBC34
ATGGTTTCAAATGCTGCCTGGTATACAGGCACACTTCCCACAGGTATGTCAGACACTTTCAGTATTCTTCTCCTGATCTCATCCAGGTCTCCACCCACAGAAAGTTCCATTAAAGTATCAGCGTTATTAGCAATGGCAATTTTGGCTTTTTCTTCTTCCATGTCAAAGTCACAGATGTCAGTGGAAGTTCCAATTGTAGCATTGACTTTAGTTCGGAGTCCGGCTCCAATACCAACAGCTTTCACTTTTCTTCCTTTGTTACTTGGAATGGCAATGGTACCATTAGCTACAGATTTTCGGATGAATTCAGCGTCAACATTTTCATTTTCTGCGACGGATTTCATTTCGTCAGTTATTATCCCTTTTCTTGCATCGTCCATTTGTGTCATAGAATCACCGTGTTAGGTTCAGCTTGTAAAACGTACATTGGCTACGGGCTTTCACAAATCGCAAGAAGCCCCTAGCAACTGATTAATGTTAATCTTAATTTGATTTCTACATTACCCATAAAAATAGATATGGTTTTTTAGCGTATAATCTGGGATCTATTCAGAAAGCCAAGCTCGAGGTTAATACTTAAATCCCAGAACATGGGCATTTTCATTCAGTTGAAATATATTACATTTACCCGGTCATCATATGGATTGATATTATATTGATTCTAAGTTTAGTTGTAACTTTTTGATTGGATATATGATATTATTTGGATATAGAATATTATTCGATTGGATATACGAACAATGTCATTTTAAAGAATTTTCCATTCTTTCTTTAGCCATTTCAAGGGTTGGAACATTAGTCTGACATCCTTCTGCTTCCACAATGAATGAAGACACAGCTGAAGCCAGTTTACCACAGTATTCCAGGGATTCACCTTCCAGGTATGGTTTCAGGAATCCTGCCCGGTAAGAATCCCCTGCACCAGTGGGATCAGTGGGGTCACGTTCCACAGCATCTATCTGAATCTTCTCATCAGAATAGATAACACTGCCATTTTTGCCTCTGGTTTCCACCACAATGGAAGGTCCGTAATCTCTCAACTGGTTAATGCTCATATCGATGCTTTTTAGGATGCGCCTGATTTCATGATGGTTTCCAAAGAGAATATCACATATTCCCAGAACATTTAAAAGATCCTGGGAGGAGTACATGTGCAGGTCCTGCCCTGGATCGAAGGATATGATTTTACCCTCTTCACGAGCGAATTCACCACATTTACCATTGAAGGTGGGATCTCCTGTTGCCAAGTGCACCGCCTGAACCTTCCTAATGGCATCAATGGGGACCTGTGCTTCTTTAAACCTGGTGGCAGCTCCCCAGTAAAAGTAAAAAATCTGATCATCATTTTCATCGGTTAGCACGAATGCAGTGGGTGTTTTATCTTCATCAACAATTATCATGTCTTCAATGTCAATTTTAAGATTTTCTAAATGGTTTTGATATTCAGATCCTGAAAAGTCTCCTCCCACTGCGGACACCAGGGAAGATTCGAGACCCAGTGAAGATGCAACCACGGCAACATTGGCCGCAGCACCCCCATGAAAAGTGCGCATATTATTAATGGTAGTGGCAGAGTTCGGTAAGGGGAATTCGTTAACCTGAATTATGTAATCAAGTGCAGTATGCCCAATGGCCAGTAAATCTCTTTTTTCCCTCAATCAATCACCTGCCTTATTTCTATTTTGAGTTTATTTAAAATTTACCATCTGACTATATTTTCAAAATGAACTAATCTCTGAATTTTAAATCCCTCAGAAAATCATTGATAGTCTGTCAAATAATGATTTAAAAGAGAATAAGTACATATGATTCGTTTTATGACAAATTTTATTATAATGATTAATAAATTATCCAATTCTCCCAAAACCCCACTCACTGATTATTTCTTGACCCTTTCCCTGGATGAAATTGGAAAAATCTTCAAGTTCCTCTTTTTTATGAGGGATGACCATGCTGAGTATATGACTGGTATCATCAGCCATAATATCAGACACAGTAAAAGAATCAATAATGGGGGTCATAAAACTCCTGTTTTGAAAAGTTAAAAGATCTTCTCGAGTTTTAACCATTTTAAGGGCATTTTGGGGAAAACTACATAGATCAACGATTTCATAATCAACACGTAACTGATCCAGGGTGTTCCAGGCCAGTCGCTGGGCAGAATGAATGACTTCCACAAATTTTCTACCATGGAGCTGGTCAACATTCTCCAAGTATTCATCAGATCCAGATACCAACACCAGATCATCTCTGGCTATGGGTATGAAGTCAAGATCATGCATAAAAGCATGCACGGGGTCGTCTAAAACCAGAATATCCACCAGACCCATCTCAACCATTTTAAGAGCGTTTAAATCATCGGTAGTGTAAATCGTCGCTTCCATGCCGTATTGGCGTGCTAAAACATCCATCAAACCAGTGGCAATAGGACCCCCACCTATAACTGGCACATCTGATTCCTCTAATCGTCTTAGATATCGCCGATATTTTTCCAGGATCAATATCCCCTGGGGGCTGAGACCGGAACCTGCTCCGGTTGTTTCCACTAATTTAAAACCCAACTTTCCTTCAGCGTCACGAATTCGCCGATTTAAAACTGCATGTGATATTCCCAATCTTTTAGCAGCTTCTCGCTGGGACCAGGTGTTGGTGATCTCAGTTAAAGCCTCG
This sequence comes from Methanobacterium sp. Maddingley MBC34, assembly GCA_000309865.1. Lineage (NCBI taxonomy): Archaea > Methanobacteriati > Methanobacteriota > Methanobacteria > Methanobacteriales > Methanobacteriaceae > Methanobacterium > Methanobacterium sp. Maddingley MBC34. The sequence goes on from AMGN01000034.1 coordinate 2,671, forward strand.
AAAAGCCGGTAACTGAATGTTTCACCCTTTATGCATAGGTTTAAACTGGGATGAAACTCCATACTTTCTCCTTTTAAAATTCACATGTTTATAAAATAATTTTGATGAGTAGTGTAGGGATTTGTATAAGAATTGTATGAAATAGGACTTATATATATCAGGCCACTATAAAAAATCATATAGATTACTACTATTAATTTATGCAGTAAATTTACAATAATTTTAAAAAAATATAATAATGGTGCTAATATTGAAACAAATGATTCTCAACGATGCTATAGAAGAAATAGTGGATAATGTGCACTCTGTTTCTGCAGAACTTGACCCTGAAAACATTGAAGACATGACTCGTCTCTTAAAAACATCCAAAAACGTTTTTGTAATGGGGCTGGGGCGTTCGGGCCTGGTGGCCCGGGCATTTGCCATGCGACTCATGCACCTTGGAATTAGTGTTTACGTGGTGGGAGAAACCACAACTCCTGCTTTAACCAGTGAAGACTGCCTTTTATCGATTTCAGGTTCAGGTGAAACCTTCAGCATTATCAGTGCCGCGAATATTGCCCATAAAAGGGGAACCAAGATCATCGCTGTAACCTCATATGTGGATTCCACCCTGGGTGAGATGGCTGATCTGGTGGTGCATATAAAAGGACGTACTAAGATTGATTCAGAAAAAAACTACATAACCCGGCAGATGAATGGAAAACACCAGTCTTTATCACCCATGGGAACTCTTTTCGAGGTAACCAGCCTGATATTTCTGGACAGCCTTATTGCCCAGTTAATGGTTGAAATGGGAAAAACAGAAGAGGATATGAAGGCCAGGCACACGGTTATTGAATAACCGTTATCCAATATTTTTTTATAACTTTATCTTATATTATTAGTTTTACTTTCTTTATTATTCTATTTCATTTTTGCCTGCACATTTTATTTACTGTGCATAAACTAATTAGAGAATTATACGATGGGGGTGGGTGTAAATATTGAATCTACCATCTCTTAAAAAACCGATAAGGGTAATGCCTGCTTTTTCACCTATTCGCAAACCTTCCACTGTGGGGGCAGCTTTGGTAACCATAATAGATATACCCACATTGGCCAGCTTAACCACCCTATCTGGGGGTATCCTACCACTGCAGACAATGAAACTTTTTGAAAAATCAATTCCCTTTTTTAAACCGGCGCCGATGACTTTATCCACGGCCACATGGCGGCTGACATCCTCCCGGACAATGAAATGACCCTCACTTACAAGTGCTGCCACATGTGTGCCCCCTGTTTTGGACCAGACTTCTGCTTTTTCGATTAGTAACTGGTATGACTCAATAATTTTATCCTTTCCAACCTTCAAATCAGAGCTAACATGGGGTATGGTCTGGTCTTGATGCACCCATCCATCGTAACAGGAAAGATCGTCAGTTTTCAAATGTTCCTCTTCATTTAAACGAACTTGGATTGTATCGGATTCCACGGTGATTTCTTTAAGATCGTCCATGGAATGGATGTACCTTTCATCCAGCAGATAACCTATGGTGAAGTCTTCCAGGTTCTCTGGACTTAAGTAAAATTTACCCAGCAGGGTCCCGTTAACCACTAGTTCCATCTTAGCATCAATGGCTACCAGGTCTTCAGTATGCCGGGCTTCCTCTTTTACCTTAATTATATTGGTTTTCTGGAACATTTTGTTCATTTACATCCACTTCCACAATACCCTTAAAAAAAATACCTTACGAGAATAAAGTTAATTGAATAAAATAAAGTAAGATCTTAAATTCAATGATTGCTGAACTCTAAAGGATGTTTTGATATATTAACTCACGCATCGAGCACCAATAGGGGGTTTTGAATAATTCCATTTATAACTATTTCTATAATTTAACTACAGCAATTGCAGCAGCTTTAAATCCTACAAAAACTTCTTTTCCAAGATCTAATTTTAATTCATCCCTTGCATACTGGGTGATATCGGCAAATAGATTTACGTTGTCCAGATCTATATTTAATCGCACAACCTGGTTTTTTAGTTCCATTCTGGTTATAGTTCCTTTGAAAACGTTTCTTACACTGGATTTTTGTGGTTCAAGTGTCAGGAAAATATCTTCAGGGCTAATTAAAACTAAAATTTTTTCCCCTACTTCAAAATCGCCTCTAAGGGGTAAAATAACTCTTTTATCGCCAAAATAGATGTTAATAATTTTTTTTTCTTCATCTATTTCAGCAATTTCAGATTCTATTTCATTTACATCAGTGTGCATTTTTATTACGCTTTCCACTTTCCTGTATTCTCTTAAAAGGAGTTTTCCTGTAGTGGTTAGTTCACTTCCTCCTCCTCCGCCTTTACCTCCCCGTTTAGTTAAAACTAGTAGATCATTCAAGTCATGTTCAAGGTTTTCAATGTATTTAAGGGCACTTCTATAGGGTATGTCTGATTTCTGGGAAGCCCTGGTAATGGATCCGCACTCATCAATGAATTTTAAAAGATTAAACTTTTTCTTATCCAGTAATATGAGTTTTTCACCAATTTCTAACCTATACTCTGGTTCATCTTTAGATTTGGTCATTGAAAACCCCCATTAATTCTTGATTTTGTGGTGTAATAATTTAATCACAATATATTGTTTGTAATCGGTTAAAGATAATTTATGTGATCAATATTTATAGTGATCATATGAATACTTCCATGTTATTGCTGCCCAGTCATGAGCATTTATCATAAAATGGTTCTCTATTTTCTATGGCCTTTAAGAATAACTTTTTGAGTTCTTCATTGGATTTTCCCTGCCTCATTGGCTCTATAAAATCAACCAAATTATCATTCCTCAGTAAGCATGGTTTTAACTTACCTTCGGGGGTTATGCGTATCCTGGTGCAGTTTTTGCAGAACTGGGTGTTGTCCATGGGTTTAACCACCTCGATCTCCCCTCCATTCACGAAGTATTTCTTCCGGTCCTGCATGAAACGCCTTGTTTTGACCTTATCTGCCATATTTGCCAATTGTTCCTCTAAGTCATCCATTTTATAATGGTAATCATCAATAAAACCGTTATCCGGACAATTGTCAGTTTTTAAAAGTTCAATAAGTTGTAGTACTGCTTCATTTTCCTGACAGAAGTTGAACATGTCCCAGATTTCCTCATGGTTCAGTCCTTTCATTACCACCATGTTCACTTTAACTGGGTAAAGACCAGATTCAGCAGCACTGATTATGCCCTGTTTTGCCCTTTGGAGGTAGTCCTTTTTGGTAATGAATCGATAGGTTTCAGGGTTGAGCGTATCAAGGCTCACATTAACCCGGTTGAGCCCAGCTTCCACCAAACTATCTGCGTATTTATCTAAAAAAGTTCCGTTGGTGGTTATGGAGACATCTTTAAATCCTATTGATGATATTTTGGACACAATTTCCACAATATCGTCACGGATCAGTGGTTCTCCACCTGAAAGTCTGATTTTCTGCACCCCAATGTTGCGGGCAACCTGGGCGATACGATGTATCTCATCAGGTGTCATTTCGTATTTTTGAGGTAATATGCCGTCGTGGTGGCAGTAAAAACAGTTTACATTGCAGCGATTTGTTATTGATATCCTTAGGGATATTATGGGGCGCTGGTAAGTATCAGTTACTGTCATTTATGGTTACCTTCTATTGGTTGATGTCGTGTTGTATCAGGAGTTCGATTTTTTGGGGTTCGCCATGTTCTTTGATTTTAAGGGCGCTGATCATACCCAGGAATGTGTTTTCAATGAATTTATTAACAAATGGATTCATGGGGATGCGGTTCCCATTAACTTTAAGAATGACATCTGACATCTGTTTCATGACACATAGATCTTCTTTAGCTTCTCCTTTTACCATGGCCAGTGCCATTTCATGGCAGTTTTCATAGCCACAGTCACCACAGTTCATGTTTGGCAGTTTACCAAAACTCCTCTCTTCAACCAGATCTGCTAGTTTTCCAATGGATTCCTCATCCAGTTCACGCACATCAACCTGGGCCAGACTGAAAGGATCATCTAATGTAGAAGTAGAAATTTTAGCATAATTAGCAGGTTTATATCCTTCTAATACTAGGAAATCTAGTTTATATAGCTGTTCTACACTGTTTATTATTGTTTCAAGATCCATGTCTTCATTCACGATGAAGAAGGTTTCTTCTCCTCCAGCACCCACCACTATTTCCGCTCCAGCTTCCCGGTGTTTCCAAGTGTCCTTTCCTTCAACATCTAATTTAACATGAGTATGTTTCACAGTGCCTACTTTTAACCCTCTCTTAACTAGCTCACTCACCAGCAGGGTGACCAAAGTGGTTTTACCGGTGTTTTTAGTTCCTGCCACTGATACTATCTTCATGATTACACCTCTACATATGATTGTAAATTCTATCTTTACCCTTTTTAGTTAATCACATTCTCTTACATTATTGTCTTCTACACTAACCTCTTTAGATATTGCATAAAAATATTTAGGTATTGTTCATTAATAATGTCCCCAGAAATATGAACTAGTTATTTAGATCAGATGGATCTTCATACAATATGACTCATTAAATAAAGGTTAGTATTAACTTAGCTGCTCTGAATGGTTAAGCAAATTAGGTATATCTATTTATAATTGGGTAAAATTCAATCAGGATTACTGAAATACTTATATTGGACGTTGGGGACTCAATGGAATATAATATTGCCGAATTTTTTTAGCAAATTAGTTTAAGCACAGCAAATTTGTCCTTTGTTTATTTAGAGGATAAATTTATTAGATATTGAATTCTCAAGTTGGATCTTATCAAGTTTTAATGTGTGATTACAACACTCAGATATATATTATTTTCTATATAAATTTTTAGGGAAATTATATATATTAAAGCAATCGAATGTGTTATCAACACACATGATATCTTACTCAAAACGCATACATTTATAGCCATCAATCTAACGATATCTAACTGATTTAGGTTGATAATAGAGCACATTAATCCTTATAATTGATTATGGTTGTGTTGCGGATGTCTGTCGTGTTTTAAAGGTGAATAATTGATTCATGCAAGTAATATTTATAAATAAAGGAGGTTGATGTAATGGAAACAACAGAAGTTATTGAGGGTAAAGACATTTCTGTGGAGAGGACAGGCGAAGAAGACCGGAAATTACTATTTAAGAACGAAAGCTGTGCTGCCTGTGGTCTCTGTGAGAAAATTTGTCCAACAAACGCTATAGAGGTTCAACCAACTGGTGCTGTGGTTCGAACAGAACAGAGTGTAAGTAACATAGACATCGACGAGAATAAATGTGTTCTCTGTGGAATGTGCAGTAGTATCTGTCCTTTTGATGCATTGGATCTGGAAATAGCTGGACAATCCATAAAAACAATGGATGCTTACCCCCACCTTATAAAATCTGCAGAAATTGATGATGATACATGTATATACTGTAAAGCATGTGAAACTGCTTGCCCTGCAGAAGCAATCACTATAGATCGGAAACTGCCAGACAGAGCAAAATTGGTCAGTGGTGAAATTGAAATCGACAAAGAAACCTGTGTAGATTGTGGAATATGTGAAGAAATGTGTCCTGCCGATGCAATTACATTAGAACACAAACTACCAACTTCTGATGACCCTACAGTCTCTTCAGACATAACTGTTGACAAAGATAAATGTGTTTACTGTATGGTGTGTAAAAAAGCATGCCCCGTGGACGCAATTAAAGCAGTGTGCAGAATATGTTCCTACGGAGAATACGATATAAAATCGGAAGACTCTGAAATTGAGGGAGATTCTGTCATTGATGATGATCTGTGTGTGAACTGTGGATGGTGCCAGGATGTTTGTCCAGTAGATGCTGCAACAGTAACCAAACCATTCGAGGGCAAACTCGAACATGACGATGAAACCTGCCAGGGATGTGAAACCTGTGTTATGGTATGCCCATGTAATGCATTATCATTCCCACAACCTGCAGAATCGGGTGATAAAGAGGCTAAACTCTATATGGATGAAAAATACTGCATATATTGTGGGGCATGCGAAAGATCCTGTCCTGTGGATGCAATAAATGTCACCAGAACCAGTATCAACTCCACCCCAATAAAATCAAAATCATGGCAAAAAGCTTTTGAATCGGTAAAAAACTGATGAGCTCTAAATTTCATCATTAATTTTTTATCAGAGTTTATAGCTAAAAATCAGAGCTTATAAATAATTTAGAAAACATTTAAAAACACAAATTTAATTTAAAACAATTTAAACGCCGTTAAAAAATCTAAAATTTGATGGAGGTAATTAAATGGCAATTGGGCTAGTAGTATATCGAGAGCTTTGTCATGGATGTGGAAACTGTGTTGTGTCCTGTCCAGTCAATGCACTAAACAGTCCTGAGGTCGCTGGAGGAAAGGGGCCTACAGATGATGTTGATCTGATAATGATCGTGGAGGATGGTCGAGTAAACCTCAAAAACGTAAACTTATGTGGAAAATGTGGTACTTGTGTTGAGAGCTGTCCGGTAAACGCCATAAAACTTGAAAAAGTGGAGGAAGCCAAATGAGGGTTATATTAAACACCGGCAGAACAGTATGGCAGGGTCAGGCAATAGAATCAGGTAAAGATCTTCAAATGTTCATAAATGCAGCAGCCATATGTCACATTAACCAGGACATGATGGATGAATTAGGGATAAAAGATGGAGACAATGTGCAAATTGTTTCTGAATATGGTGACGTTATTGTTAAAGCTGTGAATACAAATGAAGAACTTCCAGATGGAATGGTTTACGTCCCAATGGGACCATGGGCAAATAGAGTTATAAGGCCTAACACAGATTCCACTGCGACACCCAGTTTTAAAAATGTCCCGGTGGACCTTAATCCTACAGAAGAGCCTGTTCTTGACATGCCTACTCTCATGAAAGGTTACGGAAAGATTTCAAATTACTAATGGTTTAGGAGGATTTACATGGAACGTATAATAAAAAATGGAATTGTTTATGATCCACTAAACAGCATCGATGGGGAGCAAATGGACATCTGCATAAAAGATGGTAAAATAGTGGAGAGTGTAAGTGAAGCTGCAGATGTCATAGATGCCTCTGGACAAGTAGTTATGGCTGGAGGTGTGGATCCACACACCCACATAGCCGGTCCTAAAGTTAACGTTGGAAGGATGTTCCGTCCAGAAGACAGTAAAAAAGATGCTGAAGTTATAACTAATCTTAAAAGAGCAGGAAGTGGTTTTTCAGTTCCTTCAACATTCATGACTGGTTACCGGTACTCTCAGATGGGTTACACAACTGCAATGGAAGCAGCAATGCCACCACTTCTTTCAAGACACACCCACGAGGAATTCATTGACACACCTTTCATTGACCATGCAGCATACCCCCTCTTTGGTAACAGCTGGTTTGTTATGGAGTATTTAAAAGATGGGGACATTGATAAATGTGCAGCATTTGTCTCATGGCTTTTAAAGGCAACTAAAGGATACACAATAAAGATAGTTAACCCTGCAGGAACTGAGGCTTGGGGTTGGGGTGGAAATGTTCACGGAATAGATGATCCCGCACCATACTTCGACGTCACCGGGGGAGAAATTATCAGAGGCCTGGCTGAAGTCAACGAGAAACTGGGACTTCCACATGCAATACACCTTCACTGTAACGATCTTGGACACCCTGGAAACTACGAAACAACCCTGAAATCATTTGATGTACCCAAAGGGATAAAGGCAAACCCAAAACACGGAGAAAGGGATGCAGTACTCTACGCAACACACGTTCAATTCCACAGTTATGGTGGTACAAACTGGAGAGACTTTGTATCAGAAGCACCCAAGGTAGCTGATTACGTAAACAAGAACGATCATCTTGTAATAGATGTTGGACAGGTCACGCTGGATGAAACTACACTTATGACAGCTGACGGTCCTATGCAATATGATTTACACACTTTAAACGGGCTTAAATGGGCTAACTGTGACGTAGAACTTGAAACAGGTTCTGGTATTGTTCCATTCCTTTACCCTCCAAGGGCACCAGTCCCAGCATGTCAGTGGGCAATAGGGCTAGAACTCTTCCTCTTAGTTAACCCTGAAAAAGTTTGTTTAACAACAGACAGTCCAAACGGTGGGCCTTTCATAAGGTACCCAAGGGTTATGGCCTGGTTAATGAGCAACAAGTATAGGGAAGACATGATCGAAAATCAGGTTCATAAATGGGTTCAGAAAAAAACCAGCGTTGCCACACTTGACAAGGAGTACAGTTTCTACGAAATAGCACAGGTAACAAGGAGCACACCAGCTAAAGTTCTTGGTTTAAGTGAAACCAAAGGACATCTTGGAGTTGGTGCAGATGCGGATGTAGCAATTTACAACTTCAACCCAGAAGTACAGGATCAATCTGCAGACTATGTTGCACTTGAAGCCGCACTTCAAAACTCAGCTTATGTCCTTAAAGATGGTAACATTATAGTAAGAGATGGTAATGTTGTCAGTGAGGGTACACACGGAAGAACCTACTGGATTAATTCTCTTTACGATGGGGAATTAGAGAAACAGGTGGAATCTGAAGTTGAGAAAGTGTTCAAAAAATATTACTCAGTTAACTTTGCAAACTACCCTGTTCAGGAAGAGTATCTTCCTAAATCATGTCCAATAAATGGGGTGATCCAATGAGTGAAATAATCCTGACACCTAAAGAACAACCACTAGTACCTCTTGAAATAAATAACATAATTCCAGATGTTTTAGCAGGTAAAAGTATAGAAGATATCAAAGACATGGGAATATGGAATGGTAACAGTCAGGTAAGACTCCACGAGTTCTTTGACGTTGAAGGAGAATCAGCAGAAAGTCCCTCTGAAATAAAGATCATAATCAATGGTGATGTTTACAACACCAAGAGGATCGGTCAGGGAATGACTGCTGGTGAAATACTGGTCAAAGGAAACGCCAACATGTACGTTGGTGTGGAAATGAAAGGTGGAAAAATCACAGTCGAAGGAAACGTTGGTTCATGGGCTGGACAGAACATGTCAGGTGGAGAATTAACCATAATGGGTGATGCAGAGGACTACGTTGGTTCAGCATACCGTGGAGACTGGAGAGGTATGAGTGGTGGTCTTTTAACTGTTCATGGAAATGTGGGCAGTGAAATCGCAGAGTACATGCTGGGCGGTAAGATCATAATCAAGGGAAATACTTCAATAGAACCCGGAGTACACATGAACGGGGGATTACTCATAATTGAAGGTGATGTCGTTGCCAGAGCCGGTGGAGAAATGAAAAGTGGAACCATCGTTATTAAAGGAGTTGTCAACGAATTTTTACCTGGATTTAAGTATCATGGGGTTGAAAAAGACATAGAAGTAGAAGGAGAATTAATCAAAGGTGCATTTTATAAATTTGAAGGTGATTATGCAACTAAAGGGGCAAAAGGATTTGTGTATGTTTCAGTTGCAGGAAATAACCATATAGCACCTTAATAATTAAGAGTTCATGGAGGGATAACTTTGGAACTTGTAAAAAATGTTGTGTGCCCATTTTGCGGAACTCTATGTGATGACATAGTCTGCAAAGTTGAGGATAATGAAATTGTAGGCACAATGAACGCATGTATAATAGGACACAGTAAATTTGTTCACACTGAAGGTGCTGAAAGATACACCAAACCACTGGTGAGAAAGAATGGTGAATTCGTGGAAGTCACCATGGACGAAGCCATAGACAAAGCAGCACATATACTAGCAGATTCAAAGAGACCATTGATGTATGGATGGAGCTGTACTGACTGTGATGCACAGGCAGTTGGAATTAAACTCGCTGAAGAAGC
>AMGN01000035.1 GCA_000309865.1 Methanobacterium sp. Maddingley MBC34
GAATGGACAACCACGCAGTTATCATGGCACTAACTGGTGCCAGAGGTTCCATGCTAAACTTAACTCAGATTGCAGCATGTGTAGGTCAGCAATCTGTTCGTGGTGGTCGTATAGAGAGAGGTTACAGTAAAAGAACTTTACCTCACTTCCAGGAAGGTGAGCTCGGTGCTAAAGCCAGTGGATTCGTTCACTCCAGTTACAAAACAGGGCTCGACCCATTGGAATTTTTCTTCCATGCTATGGGAGGACGTGAAGGACTGGTGGACACTGCTATCCGTACAGCCCAGAGTGGTTACATGCAACGCCGACTGGTGAATGCACTGCAGGATCTGTCGGTGAACCCTGATAAAACAGTACGTGATAACAGGGGAGTGGTCATTCAGACTCACTACGGTGAAGATGGAATCGACCCCGCCAAGAGTGACTACGGAAAAGTAGCAGACATCGATCGATTAATAGAGGAAATGCGAATCAAAGCTAAATCAAGCAAATAAATTATATTAACCGATCATAACCAAAAAATAGGATTCAATGAACTTACATTACGCACAGGGTATTAGAAAAATTCAGGTGGTTTTGTGGATATAGAGAAAGTTGAAAAGCTGGTCAAAAGGAAAAGAGCCAAGTTCCCGGAGAAACTCATCCAGGAAATAGCAGAAGCTGCCCAAAGGCACGAGCTGAGTGATGATGAACTGGATGAACTGGTGAAAGAAATTAAAAGAGCCTACATACGGTCTGAAGTAGAGTCTGGTGAGGCAGTAGGTACAGTAGCTGCCCAATCAGTGGGAGAACCAGGTACCCAGATGACCATGCGTACCTTTCACTATGCAGGGGTGGCTGAACTTAACGTTACCCTGGGGTTACCCCGACTCATCGAGATCGTGGACGCCCGTAAAAAGATATCCACACCAACCATGGCTATATACTTCGATGATGACCATGCCAGTGATGAGGAGTTCATAAGAACCATTGCCAACAGGATAGGTAAGATAACATTCAATGACATCCTCAAAGACTTCAATGTTAACTATGCCAGTATGAACATGAGCGTGGAGATAGATGAAGAGCTGGTGAAGGAGAAACGACTGGACTATACTGAGGTCATGGCCAAGATAGAAAAAGCTTTTAAAAGTGTAGAAATAAATAACAACCTGCTGAGTTTTGAACCTAAGATTACCGAATCTAAACATGCCATTAGGGAACTCCGACTTTTAGCTGACAAGGTTCGCGATCTCCAGATAAGTGGAATTAAGAACATAGGAAAGGTCGTGATCCGGAAAGAAGGGCAGGAATGGGTTATTCACACCGAAGGTTCAAACCTGGGAGCTGTCCTGAAAATGGAGGGTGTTGATCCCGTGCGAACTACCACCAATGATATTCATGAAGTGGAAAAGGTTCTGGGAGTAGAAGCCGCCCGTAACTCAATAATCCACGAGGCCCAGACCACCATGGAAGAGCAGGGGCTCACTGTTGACGTGCGTCATATCATGCTGGTGGCAGATATGATGACCGCTGACGGCATAGTCAAATCCATTGGCCGGCATGGTATCAGTGGTGAAAAGGCCAGTGTACTGGCCAGGGCATCCTTCGAGGAGACAGGTAAACACCTTCTCCGGGCCAGCATCAGGGGTGAGGTGGACCATCTCACCGGAATAATAGAAAACATTATAATTGGGCAGCCAATACCACTGGGAACAGGGTCTGTTGGCGTCATCATGAAAGAGAAATAAGGAGGCAGTAGATGGACGTAGAAAGAGGAATTCGAGTTGCAGTTGATACAGGTAATGTCACACTGGGATCCGGTAAAACAATCCAGGCCCTGAAGCTTGGAAAAGGAAAACTGGTCATCATCGCAGAAAATTGCCCAAAAGAGGTAACTGAAGATGTGATGCAGTACTCCAACTTATCCAAAATCCCGGTTTACACCTTCCAGGGTACCAGCGTGGATTTAGGATCCGTGTGTGGGAAACCATTCACCGTGGCCACCATGATGGTCAACGATCCTGGAGATTCCACCATACTGGAAATAGTGGGGTAAGACTGTGACCATCAAATTCAGCACCCATGAGATTAGGTACATTGCCCTCTTCGAGAGCATGACCGGAGCAACGGTAAAAGATTGTCTGGTGGATGATGAAAACGGTAAAATCACTTTCCTTGTTAAAAAGGGAGACATGGGTCTGGCCATAGGAAAACGAGGAAGCACTGTATCCAAGGTGCAGAAAACAGTGGACAAGGGCGTGGAGGTAATCGAACACTCCGATGACCCTGCAGAATTCATAGCCAACCTGGTGGCCCCTGCAAAAATAAGGAGTATACGTATACTCCAGAAAGAGAACGGGGAGAAAATAGCCACATTAGAGGCTGATTCACGCAATAAACGCACCGCTATAGGAAAAGGCGGGCAGAATATTGAAAGAGCCCGGGTACTGGCCAAACGGCAGCACAATATAAATAATATAGTTATAAAATAGTAAAAAACAGATTAAGCAGATCCAATTACACTGATCATCCCGGATCCAGGGAACTAACCAATTCACATGTATAAGATCAGGGATTTGTCATAATATTAATGTTAACAAGGAGGAATTTCATTTGCCAGGATTATTCGCAGCAAAAAAGCTTAAAAAGAATCGACAAAACTTCAGGTGGAAAGACACCGAGTACAAGAGGAAAGCACTGGGACTAGATATTAAAGCTGACCCATTGGGAGGCGCCCCCCAGGCACGGGGAATCGTCATCGAAAAAGTGGGAATCGAAGCAAAACAGCCCAACTCTGCCATCAGGAAGTGTGTACGAGTACAACTCATAAAAAATGGTAAACAACTCACTGCATTCACCCCAGGAGACGGAGCCATAGGATTCATCGATGAACACGACGAAGTGGTCATTGAAGGAATCGGCGGACCATCCGGAAGATCCATGGGAGACATTCCAGGTGTACGCTGGAAAGTCACCAAAGTGAACAACGTAGCCCTTGAAGAAATGGTTAAGGGTAAAATCGAAAAACCAGTGAGATAAGCGAGGTTATGATATGAGCTTCAAAGTTTTTGACAGTTGGGAACTGGAAGAAGTCACAGTAGAAGACCTGGGACTGGTCAACTACATCTGCCTGGACGAAATAATGGTCCCCCATACCATGGGAAGGCATGTTAAACGACAGTTCGCCAAATCAAGAGTATCAATAGTAGAAAGATTAATGAACAAGATCATGAGGACCCATCGGAACTCCGGTAAGAAAAACAAGGCTTACAATATTGTAAAAGAGGCCTTAATAGTAATAAACCAGCGTACCAAGGAAAATCCTCTACAGACACTGGTTAAAGCCGTGGAAAACGCAGCACCTCGGGAAGAAACCACCCGTATCAAGTACGGTGGAATCGGTTACCAAGTAGCAGTGGACATAGCACCACAGCGTCGTGTGGACCTTGCAATTGGTTTCATAACCAAAGGAGCCCTCCAGTCAGCATTCAAACGGAAAAAATCCGCAGGAGAATGCCTGGCAGAGGAACTGTTACTGGCAGCAGAAGCAGACACCAGAAGCTTCTCCGTCGGGAAAAAAGAGGAAAAAGAGCGAGTGGCCAGATCAGCCCATTAAGGGGTGATTATCCAACTCATTTTAAAGGGTGAATTGTATGAGCAGACGAGACAAGATGATCAGCAAGATCAAGGAACTGATGTACGAACCGGTATACATCCGGAACATCGGTATCGTAGCCCACATCGACCACGGGAAAACCACCCTCTCCGACAACCTCCTGGCAGGAGCCGGTATGATCTCATCAGAACTTGCCGGAGATCAGCGTTTCCTGGACTTCGATGAACAGGAACAGGCCAGAGGGATCACCATCGATGCAGCAAACGTGTCCATGGTTCACAAGTACAAGGAAGATAATTACCTCATCAATCTCATAGACACACCAGGTCACGTGGACTTTGGAGGAGACGTAACCCGTGCCATGAGAGCAGTGGACGGAGCAGTGGTAGTGGTATGTGCAGTGGAAGGAATCATGCCCCAGACCGAGACTGTACTGCGTCAGGCCCTAAAAGAAAACGTACGACCAGTACTTTTCATAAACAAAGTGGACCGTTTAATCAACGAACTCAAACTGGACTCAGAAGAACTCCAGCAGAGATTCGTTAAGATCATAGCCAGCGCCAACAAGTTAATCAGTAACATGGCCCCTGAAGAACTTAAAAAGCAATGGCTGGTTAAGGTGGAAGACGGAAGCGTAGCCTTTGGATCCGCCTACCACAACTGGGCCATTAACGTGGACATCATGCAGAAAACCGGGATAAACTTCAATGACATCCTGGACTACTGTAACGAAGAAAGACAGAAAGAATTAGCCGAAAAAGTACCCCTCTCCGATGTATTACTGGGAATGGTGGTAGAACACTTACCAAGCCCCGACATATCACAGGCTTACAGGGTGCCCAGTATCTGGTCCGGAGACATTGAAAGTGAGGAAGGACAGGGTATGATCAACACCGACCCTGACGGACCACTAGCAGTGATGGTAACCGACGTGAGTATTGATAAACACGCTGGTGAAATTGCCACTGGACGAGTATACGGTGGAACACTGGAAAAGGGAACTGAAATCTTCTTCGTAGGTTCACACGGAAAAGCACGAACCCAGCAAGTGGGAGTGTACTTCGGACCGGAACGAGTGAACACCGACCGGGTCCCAGCAGGTAACATCGTGGCCATAACCGGAGCACGTAACGCTATGGCTGGAGAAACCATCTGTGACATTGACCGGAAGATAGAAGCATTCGAAGGCTTAGAACACATCTCCGAACCAGTGGTTACAGTTGCTGTTGAGGCTAAAAACACCAAAGACTTACCTAAACTGATTGAAGTACTACGGCAGGTTGGGAAAGAAGACCCCACTGTTAAGATGAAGATCAACGAAGAAACCGGTGAGCACCTGGTGGCAGGAATGGGTGAACTCCACCTGGAGATCATCACTTACCGTATCAATGAGAAAGGTGTGGAGATTGAAACCTCCGAGCCCATTGTGGTGTACCGGGAAACCATTGCCGGCACAGCCGGACCAGTGGAAGGAAAATCACCCAACAAACACAACCGTTTCTACCTAGAAATCGAGCCACTGGATGAAGCCCTTTACCAGGCCATAGTTGAAGGAGACATCAAAGAAGGCCGAGTTAAAGGTAAAGAATTAATACCCAAATTCCAGGAATACGGACTACCCAAAGATCAGGCCAGGAAAGTGTGGGATGTATACGATAAGAGCATCTTCGTCAACATGACCCGTGGTATCCAGTACCTGGATGAGATCAAAGAACTACTCCTGGAAGGATTCGAAAGTGCAATGGATGACGGACCCATAGCCAAAGAAAGGGTAATGGGAATCAAGATCAAACTAATTGATGCCAAAATACACGAAGACGCCGTTCACAGAGGACCAGCACAGGTCCTACCAGCCATAAGGAAGGCAGTCTACGGTGCCATAATGCTGGCAGAACCTGCACTACTGGAACCCATCCAAAAGGTATTTATCAACACACCACAAGACTATATGGGATCAGCCACCCGTGAGATCCAGAACCGACGTGGTCAAATCGTTGACATGTCCCAGGAAGGAGACATGTCCACAGTGGAATCCAAAGTACCTGTAGCTGAACTGTTCGGATTCGCAGGAGACATCCGATCCGCTACAGAAGGTCGCTGTCTCTGGTCCACAGAGAGCGCAGGATTCGAAAGACTCCCACGTGAACTTCAAAATACTATAATACGGGAAATCAGGCAGCGTAAAGGCCTCAGTGACCAGCCTTATGGTCCTGACCATTACTTGGGATAAGTACGCAACCTTATCTGGGATAAGTACTTAAACTATCCCAACCACTTATTTGATACCCCTTATTTTTTTGGGTAGTATTCCCTTAAATTGTGGGGGAATACCATACAAAATCTGGATAACACATAACCATTACTACAATGGTTCATTCAGATCACAAATGTTATACTGGTTAATTTAAATAGGGGAATAAATAAATCCAACCAGTACGCTTAGTAAGCTCTCTAAATATTATAGAAAGAGAATTTTATTGGAGGAATATTTTATGGCTAAAGGAAAAGAACACATGAATTTGGCGTTTATCGGACACGTAGACCACGGTAAATCCACTATGGTGGGTCACCTTCTGTTACAGTCCGGAGCTATCGCTGAACAACAGCTATCTGACGGAGAAAACAA
>AMGN01000036.1 GCA_000309865.1 Methanobacterium sp. Maddingley MBC34
AGCTTATTCAATAACTCTAGCTTATTCAATAACTCTAGCTCCCATGGCACGGAGTATGGCCTGCCCCTCTAACAATATGGATTGAGTTACCTTTTTTACAGGCAAAGCAGCGAGACTGTTAATGATCCAGAACTGGTTGGGGTTTTGCATGGGTGTCATCTCAGTCCATTTAAGGCTGCCTGTACCGCTTTGAGCGTTTTCCACCTGAATACCCTGGGGATAAAGTACAAATTGACTTAATTCCGCCCCCGGAGCTCCAACTTTTGGTATGTACCTCCATCCAAGGGTATTTTGGGATATAAACATTGATTTTAAGGTTTCCAATTCATTCCCACTTATCTCTCCTTCTGCTTCAAAGTCCATATTCAGGAAGGTATTCCCCTCATAACTGACAGTGGTGGCGTAGTTTGGCTTTAAAATGTGCAAGTCTTCAATATCTGCAAAGATCTTGGGAATTCCAGTCTGTTCTCTTCCTCCCAGTATAGGTGCAGTTTTGTTTTCCCAGACCACCAGGGTGTAGGATCCGTCCAGTTCATCCTTCTTTCCATGGAAACGGACTGGTGCTGCCACGTTAATCAGGTTGTACTGTCCACCGTGCAGCCAGTTGATCTCAGTAAACTTGCTGAAAACCACCTGAACTTCGGGAGCCAGTAATTCAAACCCTTCTGGAATGTAATTTTCAAGAAGTGCTTGATCAGTTTCATAACTGATTGCCAGGGATTGTGTTTTCTGGATGATCTTGGCATCCGGATCAAACTTCCCACCCCCAAAATGGATGGGCATTAAATACGTGAAGTCGCTTTCCATTTTAAACATAGTACTCCTCCATTGGTATCTTACTTAGACACTTAATGAAGAATTATAGGGACTGTATTAACTTAAAGATTTGTATTCATCAGTTTATTAGTTGGAAAAATTTCCTTTAGTTGAGTATTTTACAATTGCCGTGCATTTTTCTCACCCTTCACTAATTAGTATAGCTTAAGAAAAATAGCAAGTCTAAAAAGATATATGAAGTGATATTATGTGGTTTGACGCGCTAAAACTATTTTTAATCTTAAAAAAGAGTATTAACCTTTAAAAAATTTTAAAAAGAAATAAAAAGTTCAAAATAAATAAATAGAGGATTTAATCCGCGATCTTAATGGCCTTGGTAGGACAGGAAGTGGTACAAAATCCGCAGCCAATACATTTCTGGTTATCCAGTTCCACAGTCCAATCTTCCTCCATTTTAATGGCATCCACTGGGCACAGGCTGATGCATTCACCACAATCCATACATTTTTCTTCATCCTTTTTAACCACTTTCTTGATGGGATTAAGCTGGATACCCTCTTTTTCCATGTACTTGATTCCTTCTTCTGCTTCACTACCGCTGATTTCAATGAGCATCTTACCACCCTTGGGGGTGATATCTGCCTTCAGGATGTTGAAGGTCACGTCAAAGTTTTTTATCAGGTCGGAGATCACAGTTTTATTCACAATACTGGGAGAGAAGTTAAGCCAGGCTTTCATTGGGAACCACCTTCCTTGTTATTCTGAGAGCAAATTAGTCTGGAGATATCCTCGGCAGTGATCATACCCTTAACCCGGTTTTCCCGGTCAACCATAGGCACACCTGATATTTCGTGTTTATCAATGCGCCGGGCAACCAGCTCCACTGGTTCATCCTCCATGGCCACAATCACCTTCTTGGTCATTACCTCAGTCAGCTTCCTGCTGTCCTTGGCCACTGCATGGGCAATATCCCAACTGGTAACAATACCCATGAGCCGGTCTGCATGATCCACAACTGGCAAATGGTTGACGTTGTTATCCACCATTTTCCTAGCAACACCAGAAATAGCCTCTTCAGCACGGACAGTGATCACTGGTTTGATCTTAAGATCCCGCAGCATGATGGATGGTCGTTTAATTTCAAGGGGTTTGACTGTGCATCCTGAGGATGGGAGATTATTCACCGGACGAGTCAGGAAGAATTCGCCTTTATCAATCCATTTTTTAAGTTCCTCTGCTATTTCCAGTGCCTTTTTAAAGGAGGAAAGTGGGGAGGTTTGCACTTCGTTTCCATTGATTTCAATCTTACCGGTTCGAAGCTCCTGGTAATTGGTTTCGGTCACTGCAGGACGGCTCCGTCGGGGAACACCATAATCATAAATATTACATGATATGTCCTGGTCACTGATACCAGTACGCCGGGCGATCTCCTCATTTAAAACAGGAATTGGGATACCAGCACCCACATATAATGTAGGACCATACTTGGGCATGGTGGCTCCGCGGATGTATTCCGCATCCATCTGTTTCATATCCCCTTTAAGCATCAATGTCCCGGATGAATCAACAGGAACACCATTCCTGCGCTCACCCTCAGTGGCGTGCTGGGTTCCCTCACCTATAATGTAGCCCTGGCTTCCGCACAGGAATATCCTGGTTCCCATTCCAATGGTCTGGAAGTAAGGATCATTTAATAGTGGACTGAGCTCCCCTGCACTGGAGAAACTCACATTACCCATCTGGGGTAAGAGGGTGCCCATGTAAGTGTAAATGGTTTCCTCAGTGGAGTTGGTGGCTGCAGCATAGTTCTGATAACAGTTCCGGGGGTTGACCATAACTGCCTGGTTAAGGTTTTCCAGGCTGAGGAAAGTGTGAACATCTGTACGGGGATAGCAGTCGGTTCCGTATGCTTCTGCCACCAGTTCAACCTCTTTTCCCCGGATGAGATCTTCCAGTAGATGGGCACCACCATAATCTAAGCCTATATCTGGGTTACGGTGGGGTTGAGTGGCCCCCAGATATGCATCCACAGCAGCCAGACCAGAATAGGCCTCCACACCATTTAAGTAAGTACGACTCATTTTTATGGGCGGGTCGGAGTGTCCGAAGTTGAAGAATGCACCGGAAGAACACATAGCACCAAATGTACCGGTGGTGACAACATCCACCTCTTCTGCAGCTTCTCCTGCACCATTCTCCTGCACAATACGGGTCATCTCACCCGCAGTAACCACTACTGCGTCCCCGTCTTTAATTTTTTGGTTTATTTCCTCTATGGTCTTCAATTTTTTCACATCCGGTGCGTTTTAGTAATAATAATCCCCTTTGATGGGAAAGAAATAATAATATCAATGATTTCTAAGCTATTTAACCCGCACATCATATATTTATTTTTCCATATGTATTTCAAGAGTCTGAAATTATTACCTGGAGTTTCATTCATTAAATGACTTTTACTTAAAGGAGTCTTATCATTAAAGGATTTTTACTCGGTAGGATTTTTACTCATTGCGAAGTAAAATTATATGAATTTACTCATTAAACAAAATCCCTTTAAGTTCCTCTAAATTCATGGTAATTAAGTGCTCAGCCTTTGGTTCTGCCAATATTTTAAACTGTTCCAGTTCTGTTTCCAAATAGAGTTCGTTTAACACATTCTGAAGTTCGGGAACTGGCTTGTTAATAATTTTCCTTATGTCCTGCAGGTCTTCATCAGTTAACTTAGGTATATATGCCTTTATTCCCTCTTCATATGCTTCTACTCCGTTTATGTCCTTGGAAATATAATCATTAATTACAAATGTGGGCATAGTCTCCACTCCACGCAGTATCCTCCACATATCATTGGTTTTAACCTTTACTCCCAACAATTCCTCCACACATTTAGCTGCCTTTTTGGCCCGGTCATTACTCCCACGACCATAAACTACTGAAGCAAGAACTACACCTATCAAAACAGAGAAAAACACGTATATTTGATGTTCACCAATGGATGAAAGAGGATATCCTGCAAAATAGAATATAATGCCTACAAAGAACGCGGTTCCGACTATAAATGTCAAAACTGCTAAAATAATTGCCATTATTTTATTTTCGATCAATTCTTACACCCTTTACTTTACATTTCACTGTTTATTTATATTCAAAGCCCTAAATTTAATTAATCTTTTAACTAAATTAATTAATCTTTAAAATTATATGTCAGGAAGAACATATTAAAAGTGGAGATAACATGAAAGAGGACTTAGATCTGGACTTACTGGAAAAAACACTGAAATTAGTGGAAAAACATGTTGACTACGCTGATATGCGAGTCAATGAGAGTGAAAACACTGTTATTGTAATGAAGGACGGAAAAATCCAGGAAATCAGATCAGGATCAGATTTGGGGGCGTGTATTCGTGTATTAAAAGGTGGTGCATGGGGATTTTCATACACCACCCGATTGGATCGTCTGGATCAAGTGGCAGAATCTGCACTTAAACTGGCCAGTTCCCTTTCCAGTGATGTGGAACTGGCACCTGCTGAGGTAAAAACAGACAAAATATCCTCCAATGCCCGCATAAAACTATCTGACGTGTCTCTTGAAGATAAAAAAAAGGTCATGACTGAAGTGGAACAGGCTGCCAACCTGGATAAGGTTGTAAGTACCACTGTTAATTACGTAGATGCTGAGGGAACCACCATCTTCCTGAATTCGGAAGGGTCCTCAATTACCATGGAAGAAAACAGGGTTGCCCTCTTTTTAAACGCTGTAGCTGCCTCAGAAACTGGCATACAATTTGGACACAAGAGTACTGGTGGTGCGAAGGGTTTTGAGGTAATTGAAGCCGAAGATCTGGAACTCATGGGGAGAACTGCTGCTTCCAAAGCAGTCCGATTACTGGATGCCAGTCTACCACCATCAGGACGCTACCCTATAATCATGGACCCGGAACTCACCGGAGTTTTCATTCATGAAGCAGTGGGCCATGCTTCTGAGGCCGACTTGATACTACAGAACGACTCCATTTTAAAGGGAAAGATGGGATCCTCTATAGGTTCTCCACGGGTTACCATAGTGGATGATGCCAGTATGGATGCCTTTGGTTACTATGCCTATGATGCAGAGGGTATCAAAACCAGTGAAAATGTGCTGGTTCAGGATGGTGTTTTGACATCCCTTTTAAGCTCCAGGGAAACAGGATCAAAGCTCAACATCCCGTCCAGTGGAAACGCACGTTCGGGAGTAGGGGATCAACCCATAGTCCGTATGAGTAATACCTACCTTAAACCAGGACAGATGAGCTTTGAAGAGTTAATTGAAGATATGGATCATGGAATATACCTTAAAGGATCACGTGGTGGTCAGGTAGACACTGGTAAAGGTGTTTTCCAGTTCAACGCTGCAGAATCATTCTTAATAGAAAATGGTGAAGTTAAAGATCCCCTCCGTGATGTATCACTCTCTGGGAATATCCTGGAGATACTTCAGAAAGTGGATGCAGTAGGATCGGACTTCCAGTTGGGAGTAGGATTCTGTGGTAAAGCTGGTCAAACCGCCCCGGTGGGAGATGGAGGCCCACACACCAGGGTAAGCGAAGCAACTGTAGGAGGGGCCAGCTAAGGCCAAAAATAACAGTAAGAATGGTTATTAGATAGTAGAATGGTTATTCGGCAGTAAGAATGGTTATTCGGATTAAAAACTAACAGTGAGTGTGCCATGATGATAAGTGATGAAGACGGGGAATTTCTGGTAAAATTAGCAAGGAACGCCATTGAAACTTATATAAATGATAAAAAAATCATAAACATTCCTGATGATCTTAATCCTATCTTAAATGAGGAAATGGGAGCATTTGTAACCCTTACTCGTAATGGAGATTTAAGGGGTTGCATTGGCTACCCTGAACCAGTTAAACCTCTGGCACAGGCAGTGGTGGAGGTTGCTATAAGTGCAGGCACCCAGGATCCGCGCTTCCCGCCAGTCACAGCATCAGAACTGGAGGAAATCCATGTGGAAGTCAGTGTCCTCACCAAACCAGAACTGATTGAAGTTCAAAAACCAGCACAGTACCTGGAAAAGGTAGAAGTGGGCAGGGATGGGCTTATTGTGGAGATGGGAATGTACCGTGGTCTGTTGCTTCCCCAGGTTCCAGTGGAGTGGAACTGGGACATTGAAGACTTCCTGGCCAACACCTGTATGAAAGCTGGTTTACCTTCTGACTGCTGGTTGCAGGAAGGTGTGAAAATATACAGTTTCCAATCTCAGATATTTGATGAATAATAGCTTTTCGTATATCTAAAACTTTTTGTATATCTAAAAAAATAAATGAATATTTCATATATCAACATTCCAATAAACTAAGTGGATATTTCTAAGTGGATATTTCTAAGTGGATAT
>AMGN01000037.1 GCA_000309865.1 Methanobacterium sp. Maddingley MBC34
AAATAAACACCAAAAAAAGTAAAACAACCTATCAAAAGACTTAATAATTTAATAGAAAATAAAATCTCCACCTTACCTTGCGCAAACATCAAAAAAGGAATCAAAAGCCAGGAATACAAAGGACTCCAATAACCATTAACAGCATAAGAAAAACGTCCATTAATATAATGCTGAGCAATATGGATATAAGAAATTCCATCTGCATCCGGAATGTACAAATAATTTTGAATAAGAGAAACACCAATTATGAAATAAATTAAGATACAAACTGCCAGAACGAACCTCTCGGATTCAAACTGCTCAAAAAATCGGTAAAGGTATTTATTCAAAAATATCACCATGATTAATTCTAAACTTCTATATCCTTTTATAAACATTCAGATATCCTGATTTAACTCCAATATCTTTATAATGGGATAATTGAACATCGTCAGGATAATTCCAAACAAAATAATAATCTATATTATTTTCTTCCAATTCCTTTTCTAAATCCCTACTATTATTCCCATTAATTTTTCCATAATATGCACTATCAATGTAATATGACAAATATAATGAACCATGCCACTGATCATCAGAGGCAATTTTTCCACTTACATTATACGCATCCAATGAATAACTTAAATTGAATAAGTCTTTACCATGGTAATAAGGACTATTTGGACTGCTGGTATCCTGAATTAAAGTACTTACAGGAAATATTATAAATGAAAGGACAAAAACCATTAATATGACTATTTTAAATCTTGAAATAAAGTTTTCATTCAAACCCTTTAAAAATTCGGTTTTAAATAAAATATTAACCAAAAAACCTCCCATTAACATTAAAATAACATAGACCAACCATAAATAACGATCTTCCACAAGAATCAAACAATATCCTATTGAATATAAAAAAATAGTTACCAATGAAAATCCCAAAATTCGATTTGATTTATCAGCAGGCTTCCGAATTAACAAGAATAAAGAAACAACTATTATCAATAGGGATAGAATAGAAAATATTTCATAATAATAGATTGTTTTCAAGATATTTCCCCAGATAATTCCCAATTGATGATTAAATGTATTTAATGATTCAAGTGGATTCCATGAATTCATTTTTATATATGAGGGGTCTTCCCATGCACTCACTGCATTTTGATTAGGGGGTTGAAGAAGACCCTGATAAAGCATGGGATGATCAACAGAACCAGGACCAACTAAAGCTTCATTATATTCTCCTGCTGTTCCTATGGTCAAATGACCGTATTTATCACTTATTATTCCCACCCATAATCCACTAATAACCAAAAATATGGAAATTCCTAAAAAAAAGTTTTTCATCAACTTCTGTTTTTCTACCTTGAATCCTTTAAAGTAATAATAGATATTAAACAAAATGAAATGAGCAATAAAAAAAGGGAACACATAGCTTTTTGATAAATAAGCTAAAGCACCTATTATCCCACAGTAAACAGCATTGGAAGAATTATTAGTGTATTTAGGATCAAAAATAATGCTTAAATAATAAATAAGTAGACAAATTACCAGCAAATCAGGACTTACGTTTAAATTCAATGAAAAATATAGAACAATCGGAATCATAGATATGAGTATTATTGTTCTAATAACTTCATCCATCTCAAACCTATAAGATAATCTTCTTATCCCAATAAGGGTAAAGATTCCTATGATTAAAGACAATATCCTTGCAGAATATAATGAATAAAAAGGATTTGAACCAAAAAAAAGGAATGGTATTAATAACCAAGATAATAAAGGCCCCCAGTAACCATTAATTGCATCAGGATAATTACCACTCACATAATGCTTGGCAATACTAATATAAGATACAGCATCGGAATTGATGATGTACTGATAATAATTCAGGAAAAACAATCCTAATAATAGATAAATAATTAAAACAAATATTAAAGTACGATTATCCTTGAAAAATGACTTGAAGTCCATTTTATTACCTTGTCTGAGTAAATAAGTTCAAAGTTAATATAATAATGTTTTATAAATATTTAAATACAATTCAGCAATTTTCCCCCAGCTAAAATTGTTTTCAACTGTCTTAAATCCGTTTGTTGCTATTTTTTTCATTTGTGGTCTGTTTTCAATAGCACAGTTTATTTTTTCAGCAATCTCTTTAATATCCTTTTCATTGACTAATAAACCAGTTTCACCATTGATTATTATATCTGGAATTCCCCCAACATCAGATCCAATAACAGGAAGTCCACAAGCTATAGCTTCCAGTAAAACCACTCCAAGACCCTCCGTGTTCCCCTGGGAGTCCACAATGGAAGGTAAGACAAAAAGATCAGATGAATTGTAGATCATCAATAATTCCTCATCAGAAACATTCTTAACAATCTCTACTTCATCTCCAAGATCTAGTTCATATATCAATCCTTTCAACTCAGATTCCAGTGGCCCAGATCCAACGATTTTCAATCGAGCATATTTATGTTGCTCTAGAACATGAGGCATTGCTCTTATGAGGTATTCAAATCCTTTTCTTTCAATTAAATAACCAACTGAGAGTATTTGAAAAATATTTTCATCTTTATAAACATCCAATGGTCTAAAAAAGTCTGTATCCACTCCAAAAGGTATCACATCGATCTTATCACCATCGAAACCAGCTTCCAGACAGAACTTCCTGGTGGCAGTGCTGTTGGTAATGGTTTTTGATGAATTATTTACCAGCCATCGAAGAGCAAACAGTACATGGTAACGTTTGGAAAGATGTATTTCTTCACCATGGATTGTGTTTATGTATGAAATCCCATAAATCTTCTTCAGGAATATTGCACCCAAACCATTGGGTATGGGCCATTGCACATGGACAATATCCATATTCTTGAGTTTTCGAAGCGAATGAACCACGTTAAAGAAAAGGAAGGTTAAAACCTGAATTTTTACAAGGAAACCTTCTTTAACATTATCTATCATCCCAGCTCTTCCGGAAAGTTTTTCAAATCTTCGAGGGTAGAAGTAGTGAAATCTTTCCACATGTACCCCCTCAAGAGTGTATTCTGTTTCACCACCAGTGTATGGGGCCAGAACATGGACCTGGTGCCCTTTCTTTGCAATCTCCCTCATCAGTCTGTGAACGAATATACCATGAGGATCATCCTCGTAATCAGGGTAAGCTGAAGTTATGACTCCTATTTTAATATTAACACCTTTTACATGATTATATATTTATTCTGATGCTATCTGACCCTTTTATATATGGTTACTGAACCAAATCTTTGGATAGCTTCGTAGTTGGTGAAGCTCATGTCTTTATATATACAGAAATAATAATCCGGATTTGTTTTATTTAATTCATTATCAAATGCCATTTTATCTTCTGCAGTGAAATTATAGTCTTTAACACCCTGATATAAAGTCTGATTATTTCGGAATATGGGCATTTTCCCCACATCGGTCTGCAGGTACCATGCAAAGCAGGACCATAAATCGGCATATATAACCTTAGATTTATAATCATGGTCATAATTCATTAACCAGCTGCAGGCATCACTCACGTTTTCAGTAAATACCTTATTGTTAGTGTTTACGGTTTCGATGGCTGAAAGCTGAGAAAATGTAGATGAAATCATTAAAAGCACCAGAATTAGGGAAAAAATGTACAATGTTAAATTTTTCTTTTTAAATTTTAATTGAAATGTTTCTGTGGAAAAACTTAATCCTCTTGCCAGGAAATAGGCAACTGGTGCTGCCATGGCAATGAAGTACCTGTGATCCTTGGTCACATATACACTCTGGAATATGAAGAATGCTGCAAACCAGGATAAAAAGAGTATATCCATCTTACAATAGAGAAGATCCATCTTAGAATCTGAACCAAACTGGGAAGAGACATCATAAATTAAGAAAAGTAAGGCAAAGAAAACAACTTCACTAAGCATATAATGTAATTTTCCAAATGTGACTATTAAAAATACAGAAAGAACCAGTATCAGTAGTAATTTGGTTTTGGTTCCCCTAATTTTAGTTCCCTTTTTAAGAATGTTATTCCAAGTGTAAATCTCTGCTTTACGAATTTTTTGGTATAAAAGGAATAATAAAGCTAGAACTGTGGAAAATATAATTAACAGGGAAGCTGTTCCCAGATAATATGGTAAATATTTTACAAAGTACAATGGATCCAGGTTATATGCAAAGTGTTCTGTGGTGCCCGAACCTTCTGATGTTCCAAAGAAATCAAGGAATGGATAAATGGGATTCCCTAATTTTGCACTGAAAAAGAGCAAAACTGGTACTAAAACCAGGAATCCTAATAAAATTCCCACTATAACATCTTTGGGATTTCTTATTTCCCTCCTATTTATCAGGATATAAAAAAACATTGGAAAGATAAGCAGAGCCATGTTATACCGGGTTAAAAAAGCCAACATAGCCACTGGAAAGGCTATGTAAAAGAATTTAGAATTTCTCTTAACACCAAGATAGGTTAAATAAATTGCCCATATCCCAACCGCCACACTTGAAACATCATTATAGCCCACACCAACATAAGTGATGACTATGGGAAAGGTTGCAAACAGTAAACTCCCAACAAAGCTAATTAATGGTGTGAATCGTTCTTTTAAAAATAGATACAACCCAATACAACCCACGAAGTATAAAATTCCATCTACAGCAAATATGGCTCCTATGTTTAACCCATCAAACACGAAATATATGGAAGTTAAAAAGGAGAGGAAAGGTGGTCTGAGGAGATCTGAAAATCCTATTCCTTTACCTGCAAATAATGCAGCATTGGCCAGTAAATCATAAACATCGAATTCAGGCCCCAGATCCATCTGGATGCGAACCCGTAAATAAGTAATCAAACCTACTGTTAAAATTAGGAGAACTAAAAAAAACCACTTAAAATGATTATCTTCAAATTTTTCTAGCATTTAAGTAACTCCGCAAGAGATAGTTTTACTATTCCTTTAGTAAAAGGTTATTATTCTGATCATAATTCCAAACTGTTTTATTGTTTTGTAGTTGGCAAATTTAACCCTTCATTAATAGAACGGTAATCATCTTCTTAATTCATGTTAACTGGTTTTCATATAAATCAACGTGTTTAATGAATGGATTTGTCGAACATCATGTTCTGGGGTAGCAGCTAAATTTTAGGGCATTGCTCTAATCATATTTTTTATCTATCATTGATGTTAATATTTTATTCATTGGTAACAATTCAAATAAACAATTTTTTAAATGGTCCTTTTGAAAACCCTTGGAATGAATGAATTATTATAAGTCATTTCTCTATTTATTTCATTATAATCGCTTAAATTTATATTTTTAGTTTTATCCCATACAAAATAATAACCAATGCTGTTTTTTTCAAGTTCTAATTGCAAACTATTGTTATTAGCATCAACAGAACCATAATATGCGGAATTTAAGAAATAAGCCAGATAGAGAGATGGGAAGTCAAAAAATTTTGAATCAGACGCAATGCTCCCCTGAACATGGAAATCTGTTTTAAGAAATTCACTGGCTTCGTAAATGCCATTGTACGAACCTGAATCTTGAGTAAGCAAGAAAAATGGTGATACAATGAACAAAAAGAAAAAGATAGATAGTAATAACTTTTTACGAATACTATCAATACCATGTCTAGTTATAAATTCACTTAAAATGTATGATCCTAAAAAGAAGGAAAGGAAATATACAAAAAAGAAATACCTGATTAAAACAACTAAAGGCAAATAACCAACTATAAACACGAAAATAGTTATTAAAAGACTCATTAACCCCCATTTAAATGTTTTATCTGAGGATTTAAGGTAAGCAATGATCCCCAATAAAAGTACTGGAAGCATGATTGGAGAAAACCAGAACATGATTATTGCCATTCTTAGAATATTTTCTCCAATGATTTTCAATTGATACTGGAATGATGACCAGGATTCAAAGGGACTCCATGATCTTAATTTCACGTAGGAAGGGTCTTCCCATCCACTTACCGCACTGGGGTTGGGAGGTTTCACCACACTAAACAGGAACATGGGATGATGTAACTGTACATCTGGTCCCAATGCATTATAGTTATATTCCCCTGATGTTCCAATGGTCAATTCACCATATTTTTCACTGAGAATCAGCGCCCAACTACCACTTATTAAAAAAAATATGGTTAAACCTAGAATTAAATTTTTTACAACTCTTTTATCATCTTTGAATTTTTTAAAGTAATATAAAATGCTGAATAAAACAAATAGGGCTAGAAAAAAGGGGAATGCAAAACTTTTACTCAAATATGCCAAAGCACCAGTAAATCCGCACATTAAACCATTTGAATATTTATAAGGATAATCTGGATCAATTAAAAAGACCAGACAATAAATAAGAGCGCAGGACATTAGCAAATCAGGCGTCAACTCAGTATAAGCGAACCATAAAGTTGGTATTATTAAACTGAAAATGAACACGGTCTTTACAGTTTTATTAATTTTGAATCGGCAGCTCAAACAGTACAAGCCTAAAATGGTGAATAAACCTATGATTAAAGATAATATTTTGCTCGCAATCAATGTAGATAAAGGAGTGTATCCTTTTAAAATGAAAGGAACAATTAACCATGAAAATAAGGGACTCCAGTAACCGTTTATAGCATTTAACATGTCGCCAGAGGCATATTTTTGGGCTATGCTTAAATAGCATATCCCATCAACACCAGCAATGTATAAAAAATAGTTGAACAAAAAGAATCCTAGAATGAGGTATATGCCAATAACAGCCAGCAAATCCCAATTTTTCCTTAAATTGTGCTTTAATTTGTAATTCAAATTCATAAGAATCAATTATTCAAAGTAAAGTCCCTCATTCATCCGGGGTATCATTGCCATCAAAACACACTGCTCGGTATTCCCTGTACGGTCCAGTAATCCCCTGCTGAGGTGACTTACTGCACCTGTTTTCTGTCCCAACTTGTCAATACCAGTGACCTGATCCATAACATCTCCAACTTCCATACCACCCCGAACCTGTTCTATAACCATTGGTGGGTATTCAAATCCTGCACTGACTCCAAGGGTGGTTTTCTCACCATCATAAATGGCACACCACTGCAAATCGAGGTAACCAGTTATACTGTGGGGTACTTCTAAAAGACCGGATTCTATGCCCACTGAAAGATCAAATTCGCTGGAAAATGCATTTTTCGCCCTGTTAATAGCCCCCTGAATGGTGACCTCTAATCCCAGGGGCTGGTCCGGGACTTCAGAATCCACATCTATCGCTTGAACCTCCATTTCAGTGTAGATTTTCTCCATCACATTTCGAGTGGCCTGGAGCTTCACCGGGTTCTTGGATCCTACTATGATTTTCATTAAACTCTCACTCACTAGGAATTTAATCTTAAATTAATACTTTGAGAACTATTTACCTCTTTTTATGTTTGTGTTTTTCATCATACAATATAAAACCTTTTTATAATCATAAACAATGAAATCAATAAAATGAATACAATAAAACATATTATGACAATACTTAAACGATTATTATCAAATTTAAATTTTTTATTGTAAAATAGTAAAAAAAACAAGGGAGCTATGGGAATAAAATATCTACCATAAACCCCTTCTATTATATTATTACCAACAGTAGTCCAGGCAATATACTCCAAAACAAATATTGAGATAAATGTCAATGATAAAGTTACTAAAGAGACTAATTTCTGCTTTAAATTAACATTAAACTCATTGTTATCAATTAAGGAACCCAAGATCAATACTATCATATAAATGTAAACTAATATATTCGGCAATGGCGTATCCAGATGAGTATCAATCCATCCAAAGGTACCCACAAATGAAACCAGGTAATAGTTGAAATTATGTGAAATTGTGTTTGAAAACACTTGCAGAAATGCTATTGGATTGGAAAGAATAAAGAAAATTTGACTGTGAACAGAAACCTGATCTGATATGGGTACGTATGCTCCTTGAACCAAAAAACTCCAACCCTCAATAATCAGAATAAGGGGTAAAGAAACACTACCAATAATTAAAAACATTTTTTTCCGGTTTTCAAACTTATACAATGGTATGCTGAAAAATAGTAACAGTAAAACAATGTAGATCTGTTTTGAAAGTGCAATCATCAACCCTAAGACAAATAAAATCAAAATATCATTCATATTCACTTCTTTCTTTGTATCGTCAAAGGCAAGTTTAAAGAAGATTGCGATTAATAGAAACGAAATAGCAATTGTAAAACTGTCTGCTGAAAGAGAAGCAGCTTCATAGAGTGTCATTGGCATTAATGCAAGTAATGTAAAAACCCATTTATGTACTGGTGTTAATCGTATTGCCAGATAAACAATTAATGCATACAAAATCAAATTTACAAATCTTCCAGGGTATATCAAATCCCGAGGAGAAAAATTAAATAAGTTTCCTATAAACATAACTGATGCCGATGCTATGTAGGGAATTGGGGGGTAAAAAGCTGCAAAAACCTTGGATTTTTCTGGTATAATTTGTCCCTCAGATAGATGAACTGATTTTAAAAGATGTTCAGGTTCGTCTGGAACCTGGAAATGTGGAGTTGCCAGTAAAAAACCAATCCCGAAGATTAGACAGAGTATTAAAAATACTATTTCGGGTTTAACATTATTAAATTTCCAAATCATCAAATGTAATTGTATATTACCAATTTATAATATTTTTGAAAAAAAGATTCGATTATATGTTTTTTAAACTCTGCTCGAGAGTACTAAGTTATTCATCTAAATTTAACTTAGTTTCAATAGTTTAAATGATTAATAAATGGAATAGTTAACTCTGTTTTATTTCCATATCCTTAAAATTAAATTATATGTCATTCTAAAATTATTTTATTAAATTAATAAAAAGTATATTCCTATCTTAATTTTAGAGGTTTTTAGAGATTCTTTTAATTACAGTTCCCACCTGATCAATCTCACCCCTGCGTATACGGGTAGAGGATATAGGTTTGCCATCATCTGCCAGGACCATGCTTATGGTTATTATGTCCAGGGGTTTCATTCCCTTCTCCCGGCGTATCTGGTTAATTTTAAATGCTGTTGGCTCTGTTTCAGGGCTTACTACAATGGCATCTATGGATTCATCATCTACTGTCACCCCGTAGGATTCTTCCAGTTTAGATAAGATGTAATTTGATCGGTTCTTAAGTACGGAGTTGAGGTTGGACATCCTTACATTGCAGGGTTCTATTTCTCCCTTCATGCCTCCAAATTCATCGGAGGTGACTCCTATCAGTACGTGGTCACCAATCTGGAATGCCTTATTTATCAGTAACCGGTGGCCCTGGTGGAATTTATCAAAGGTGCCTCCAACTGCCACTTTATTATATTTTTTAAACGTCATTCTTTGATTATCCTTAAACTTATTATTTTAATTTTTTATATTCATTAATTCCAAGATGGAATGAGTAGATTCTTGGAATCCGTATGACCTAATTCCTAAAGTATATAATTCCTAAAGTTGAAAGGAGTAAATTATTCCAATTAATCGAAAATCTTAATTCTGATTGACCTGATTAATTTTGTAGATATTTTAATTCTAATTGACTTGATTAATTAATGTAGATATCTTGATTATATTGGTGGTTAAGATAATAAACTATGCTCCTGGAACACAATGTGGTGGTGAAGGATCCACTTAAAATTGGACTTCGCTTCGCCTCATGCTACCCCAATCTCTACCGCAGTGCCATGTCCTCACTGGGTTTCCATATCATCTACGACATGTTAAACCACCAGGATGATGTTTATTGTGAAAGAGTGGTCTACCCTTATGGTAAGAGCCTGGAAACCGGTTCACCCCTTAGAGATTTTGATGTGGTTGGTTTTTCACTACAGTATGAGCAGGATTACTCTCATGTCCTGCAAATGCTCAGGGAAGGTGGTTTAAAGGTTCGAAAAGAGGATAGAAGTTTAGATGATCCTCTAATTATAGCTGGTGGCCCCTGTGCCAGTTCCAACCCTTTACCCATGAGTAGTTTCATTGACCTTTTCCTGGTGGGAGATGGTGAGGTTATTCTACCAGATTTTCTGGATAAACTGAGTGAGCTGAATAACCCACGGAGGGAAATTGATGAGCTTCTGGATGTAGAAGGAGTTTACATTCCAGGTAATAAAGCAAACCTGGTCCAGGTGGATGATATGCGTGATGCATGGCGTCCAATTCGCCAGGTGTTTCCTGAAACTGATAATAAAGAGCTGATCCCTGCCTTTGGAAAATCATTCCTCCTGGAAGTCTCCCGGGGCTGTGCCCGGGGTTGTCGTTTCTGCATGGCAGGATGTCTTTATCGCCCTAGGAGAGAAGTTGATTTTAAGACCATTATCCAGACTGCAGAAGCTGGAAGAGAAGCCACGGGTCTGGAGAAAATTGCACTCATTGGTGGGGCTGTTTCAGATTACTCCCATATCGAAGGGTTGTGCCATGAACTTCTAAGTCGCGATTTCCAGGTCACCACACCATCCCTGCGTATCGAATCAATTTCCAGGGATCTTCTGGAAAGCTTGAAAGAAAGCGGGCTTAGAACCATTACCATTGCTCCGGAATCCACCTGGAGACTCAGACAGGTTGTCAATAAACCAATCACTGATGATGATATCAGGAGAACCATGGAAACTGCCTTCAATTTGAAGTTGAATGTTAAGCTATATTTCCTGGTAGGACTCCCTACGGAAACACAACATGACCTGGAAGACCTGATGAATCTGGTGAGGGATCTTGAAGTTATGGCTCCGCACCCAGATTCACTCCGGATAAGTGTAAACCCATTCATACCAAAACCCCACACACCCTTCCAGTGGACCGAGTTCAACCTAAAAGATATCAAGGCCAAGGTAAAATACTTGAAAAAACACACTAAAAACAGGCATTTCAAGGCGGAAAATCCCAACAAATCCCTGGTGCAGTACATATTGTCAGCGGGTGGTGCTGATCTATCTGATATTATTGAAGAAACCTCTAAAAGACGGGTCCCCCTGGGTGAGTGGAAGAAATTAACATCACAATTAAACTTAGGTGATGAACTTCCATGGAAAGATATAGATGTGGGGATAAATGATGAATTCCTTGAAAATGAATATGAAAAAGCCTTAAAAGGTGATTTAACACCCTGGTGTGAAACCTTTGGATGTTATAATTGTGGGGCGTGTAATTAAAAATGTTAATAAAACTCATTAAATAAGTCAGTTTATAACAAAAATCAAAATTATTAATTAACCCAATAAAATTAAATGGACGATTACCATGAAACCAGCTAAAAGAGTTCAACACATTGATCTATCTGGAATTAGGAAAATGTTCGATATGGTGGGGGCCGACTCCATCAACCTGGCACTGGGCGAACCTGATTTTGACACACCATCTTATATCCGCGAAGCAGTTAAAGAAGCACTGGATGAGGGTTTTACCCATTACACTGGCAACACCGGGATCTTGGAACTTAGGGAAGCCATATGTAACAAATTAAAGACTGATAATCACATCAAAACATCCCCTGAATCTATTATAGTTACGGTGGGAGCCAGTGGGGCATTATATTCCAGTATCAATGCACTTGTAGATGAAGGGGATGAAGTGATCATCCCTGATCCTGGTTTCGTAGCTTATGATGCCTGTGTGAAGCTCAGTGGAGGTAAATCCGTATCCGCACAACTTAAAGATGAAAATGATTTCAGGATGTTGCCTGAAGATGTGCTGGAGCAGGTAACCCCACGTACCAGGGCCATTATAATGAATTCACCAAATAATCCCACAGGTGCAGTCCTGGAAAAGGAAGATGTTAAGGGTTTGGCGGATATTGCCGATGACCATGACTTGATTCTTATTTCTGATGAGATCTACGATAAGATCATCTATGGAAAGAAACACTACAGCCCAGCACGCTACTCAGATAACGTGATAACCATTAACGGATTCTCCAAGACCTATGCCATGACTGGTTTCCGCATTGGATACCTAGCCACACCCCCTACTTTAACTGAAGATCTTTTAAAAATACACCAGTACAGTGTTACCTGTGCAACTTCCATATCCCAGAAAGCTGCTTTAGCAGCCCTCCAGGGACCCCAGGATAGTGTGACCCAAATGAGGGATGAGTTTCAGAGGAGAAGGGATCTGGTGGTGGGAAGACTGCATGATATGGGAATAGAATGTAACCAACCAAACGGAGCTTTTTACGTGTTCCCACGCATAGATAATCCTGAAAAATTCACAGAAGCTGCTCTTAAAAAAGATGTGGTCTTAGTTCCGGGTTTTTCCTTTGGTAAGTACGGTGAAGGTCATTTCCGTATATCCTACGCCGCATCCTATGAGGATCTCCAGGAAGCCATGGATCGTCTGGAATCCATGGAGTGGTAAATCCCTGGACTGGTAAAAAAGTACAGATTCAAATAGGGTTGTGCCCCCATCAATTTTTTTTCTAATATGTAATTTTTCTCTAAAATGTAAATAAAATTTCTTATTCAAAAGAATAAAATAAATTAAATCTTAATTTTTTTTAATTTTTCAAAAGTTAGGCAACCCTATCACGAATTAGATAAGCCTAACATTGTATTTAAAGTAATTAGGCATTCCTAACACGCTAATTAATGGAAAAAGATATATAGGGCCTTCCCCATATCTTAATAAACTTAAAGATAATCCCCTCCGGAGGCAACAAGTTGGTAAATGAACTGGACCTGGAAAACATAAAAGGACTCCCCGAAGCAGAAGTAGCCCGGAAAATAAAAGAATATGGTTATAACGAGCTACCTTCAACTGAGGAAAGATCCTTTTTAACCATTGTTTTGGAGGTAATCAGAGAACCCATGTTCCTCCTACTCATTGCCTGTGGTGCCATTTATTTGGTACTAGGAGACCTACAGGAGGCATTGATGCTCCTTGGATTTGTTTTTGTTATTATGGGGATTACTTTCTACCAGGAAAGGAAAACAGAACGCACCCTGGAGGCACTCCGGGATCTTTCCAGTCCCCGGGCCCTGGTTATACGTGACGGGCGTGAGAAGAGGATTCCTGGACGAGAAGTGGTAACCGGTGACGTTATCATGCTCAAGGAGGGTGACCGGGTCCCGGCAGACGGTGTGGTCCTATCCTGCAGTAACCTCCTCATAAATGAGTCCCTTTTAACCGGTGAATCAGTACCGGTGCGAAAGGTGCAGTGTAGGGGATTATTGGATATGCATCCTCCGGGCGGAGATGGCCTGCCCTCAGTCTACTCCGGAACACTGGTGGTGCAGGGTCAGGGAGTGGCCCAGGTTATCTCCACCGGTCTCGAGACTGAGATGGGACGTATAGGCAAACGTCTCCAGTCCCTGGAAACCGAAGACACCTCCCTTCAGATGGAAACACGTACACTGGTAAGGAACATGGCCCTGGTGGGAGTTGCATTATGTGCCGCAGTGGTGATAATCTACGGAATCACCAGAATGGACTGGCTTAACGGATTTCTAGCAGGCATAACCCTGGCCATGGCCATCCTCCCTGAGGAATTCCCCGTGGTTCTCACAATCTTCCTGGCACTGGGTGCCTGGAGAATATCCAAGAAAAACGTGCTAACCCGACGTTCACATGCCATTCAAGCCCTGGGATCCACTACCGTCCTCTGTGTGGATAAAACCGGCACTCTGACCTTAAATCAGATGTCAGTGGGTAAGATCATGAATGGGGCTCACTTTTATGATGTGAACAGTCAAACTGATCACCTACCCGAATCATTCCATGAACTGGTGGAGTTCAGTATACTGGCCAGCCAGCGTGACCCCTTTGATCCCATGGAGAAATCCCTCAAAGGATTTGGTGATGAAACCTTACAGGAAACTGAACACCTCCATGAGGACTGGCAGCTGGTCCGTGAGTACCCATTATCCCAAGAACTCCTGGCCATGTCCCATGTATGGCAATCTCCCGATGGTGAGGATTACATAATTGCAGCTAAAGGAGCACCAGAAGCGGTGGCTGATCTGTGCCACCTTAAAGCAGATGAAGTGGAACAGTTATCCAGTAATATATCCTTAATGGCCAGTGAGGGTTTGAGGATAATAGGGGTGGCCCGTGCATCATTTAAAAGTGAGGATCTCCCTGGAAAGCAGCATGACTTTAACTTCCAGTTTCTGGGACTGGTGGGCTTCCTGGATCCGGTTCGTGAAGAAGTCCCCCAGGCAGTAGAGGAATGTTACCAGGCAGGGATACGGGTGGTGATGATAACCGGGGATTATCCTGGAACTGCCAGGAACATAGCCCAGAAAATAGGGCTCGAACAACCAGATAATGTTATAACTGGTGACCAGTTGAATGAAATGGACGATGCGACCCTGAAAGAACGGGTGAAGGATGTTAACATTTTTGCCCGTATGGTACCTGAGATGAAATTGCGTCTGGTGGAGGCTCTTAAATCCAATGGGGAAATTGTTGCCATGACTGGAGATGGTGTTAACGATGCTCCAGCCCTTAAATCTGCCCAGATAGGCATAAGTATGGGTGGGCGTGGTACTGATGTGGCCAGGGAGGCCTCCGCCCTGGTACTATTGGAGGATGATTTTTCATCCATTGTAGCCAGTGTGAAGATGGGAAGGCGAATCTACGACAATCTAAAAAAGGCCACTGCCTACATCTTTGCGGTGCATGTTCCCATTGTGGGGATGTCCTTTTTACCAGTGCTGTTCCAGTGGCCCCTGGTCCTGTTCCCGGTTCAGATAGTGTTTCTGGAACTCATCATTGATCCTGCCTGTTCTGTGGTCTTTGAGGCAGAGCCTGCTGAGGCAAATGCCATGAAACGCCCTCCACGTAAATCCGCTGAAAAATTATTCAGCAGGAAAAACATTGGAATGAGCATTTTACAGGGAATAGTTGTTCTGGTAGTGGTTCTGGCTGTTTACCTGGTGGGTCTTAACTGGCAGGGGGAAGCCAGTGCCCGAACATTAAGTTACATAACCCTGATCTTCGCTAACCTAGCACTCATACTGACCAATCGCTCCTGGTCCCGTACCATATACCAGACACTGCGTTCGCCGAATCAGGCGCTCTGGTGGGTTTTAGGCGGCGCAGTACTATTCCTAACTGCCATCCTGTACTTCCCACCCCTGCAGCAATTGTTCAAGTTCTGCCCCCTTAGCCTGTGGGAGATTCTGTTATGCTTTGCAGCCGGTATGCTGAGTGTGTTATGGTTTGAGGGATTTAAATGGATCAAAAATAGTGGAAAAAGGAACAAGCCAAGTTGAGGGTTATCTCTAGAAAAGGTTATTTACAAAGTAATTTATCCCCTCAATCTCTTTATTCCACCATCTCATTTTTTTGTATCCATAATTCATTTTCCACAATTTTTATTTCATGACACCCCCCAATATTATATATTGTAATAACTGGAGTATGAGATGAAATCTAAAAATTCCACTACGGTTAGAAAAGAGCTTCTGGATAAATGTCATGACCTGGGTATACCCCTGGTGGGTTTTGCACCAGTAGAAAGGTGGGAGAACCCCCCAGAAAAACTTCCACAGCATTTTTCTAACTGGATACCACGAGAATTCTGGCCCCAGTCCATCTATCCTGAGGCCCAGACTGTGGTGGTGATTGGTTTACCAGTGCAGCTCCCTATAGTGGAAACTGCACCATCCATCTACTATCATGAACTCTATGAAACCGTAAACATCCTCCTGGATGCTAAGGCCTATGAAATATCCAATTTTCTCACCATGAAAGGGTATCCCTCTATTTTCCTGCCAAGGGATGGTTATGGGGATATTGATGTTCTCCTGGAAAAGCCCCTATCATTCTTTTCCCATAAACACGCCGCATTTCTGGCGGGTCTGGGATCCTTCGGATTGAATAACGTTCTCTTAACACCAGAATGGGGGCCCCGGGTGCGTTTTACCAGCATATTCACCACCCTGAAACTGGAAGGGAATACCCTCCATGGTGAGGACCTGTGCACTCTGTGTTTGTCCTGCGCACAGAACTGCCCAGTCAATGCCATAAAAACAGATTATGGAGCTGAAACTGATTTCCCTCCCATGATAAACAAGATGACCTGTGCCACTCGCAGTAAGAAACTTAGGAAAGAATACCGGTCCCCCTGCGGTATCTGTATCAAAGTCTGTCCAGTGGGTGAAGATCGGGAAGTGTTCAATAGGACTGAAACATCTATGTACACCAATAAAGATGGTTTTAAAAAGTATCATCAGGCCTGGGAGCATGTACGCCGTTATGGTAGTAAGAAATGAATATTCCATCAATGGGTTGGTTCGAATCATATCTTTTCGGGGAAAATAAGAATTTAAAAATAATGAAAATATTAAATTTTATTGATGGAAAATTACATTTCGAAAAAATTGATGAAAAATTACTTTGAGAAAAATGCTCTCTGGAAATGATATAATTGGATAAAAATAATTTTATTAAAAATTGATTAAAATATAATTTACTTGATTTAATAAAAATTAATTTGATTTAACAATGAATTAAGAGGATTTTATATGAATTACCCGTTTGCTCGTCGTATGAATAAGATACCAAGGTCTTTTGTCAGGGAAATTTTGAAGGTCACCGATGATAATGATATGATTTCCTTTGCTGGTGGACTTCCCAATCCACAGTCCTTCCCGGTGGATGCAATAAAAGATGCCACATCCAAGGTTCTGACTGAAGACGGGGAGAAGGTTCTCCAGTACAGTACCACTGAAGGTTACCGTCCTTTAAGGGAACTTATAGCCCAGCGATATAAAAGGCAGGGTCTGGAAGTGGAAGTTGATGATATTCTGATAACCAATGGTTCCCAGCAGTGCCTGGATCTGGTGGGGAAAATTTTCTTAGACCAGGACGATGGAGTGGTTATGGAAAGACCCACATATCTGGCGGCGATACAGGCTTTTGGTCTGTATGAACCAAAATTTCATTCCGTTCCCCTCATGGATGATGGGGTAGACACTGCAGCCCTGGAAAACATCCTGAAAGAGGAAGATATCAAACTCTTCTACTCAGTTACCAGTTTCCAGAACCCCACGGGAATAACCTACTCCGCAGATAAACGGAAGGAGGTTGCAGAAATTCTCACTGAACACGACACAATGCTGGTTGAGGACAACCCCTACGGTGAGATACGGTTCATGGGAGAAAATATACCACCCATCAAGTCCCAACTACCTGATTCAATCCTTTTTGGGACTTTCTCCAAGATCGTCTCCCCTGGAATGAGAATGGGCTGGATTGTAGCTCCCCCTGAAGTTATGGATAAACTGATCACTGCCAAACAGGCTTCGGATCTCCACTCCAACTACTTCACCCAGAGGGTGGTATACCAGTACCTCCAGGATAACGACGTAGACCACCATATAAAGAATATAAGGAAACTCTATAAGTCCCAGAGGGACCAGATGGTTCAGTCCATCAGGGAATACTTGCCGAAGGGAGTTAAACACACTGCCCCTGAGGGGGGGATGTTTTTATGGGTTACTCTACCAGAAGGAGTGTCTTCAATGGATTTGTTTGAACTGGCACTTGAAGAAAAAGTTGCATTTGTTCCAGGAGAAACATTCTACACTGAAAACCCGGAAAAAAATACCATGCGACTGAATTTTTCCAACAGCAGTGAGGAAGAAATAGTAGAAGGGATGAGAAGGCTGGGAAATGCCACTAGAAAACTGATGGATGTGAAAAAATAAAAAATGTACCAAACCACTTTTAATATAAAGGCCAAAGCACCATTTGATTTTGATCTTAGTTCCAGAATATTTTCCAATGGAGATAAAAATATAAAAAAATATGCCAATAATCATTTCTGGCAGGCTATTACCATCAAACAAAAAACAATGCTTTTATATATTGAGTCTACCGGAGAAGTAGAAAATCCCGAACTTGAGGTTAGTGTGGGATCAAAAGAGGAACTATCTCAGGATATTCTAAATTCAGTCCCCCCTATGGTACATAAAATTTTTAACCTCGGCTTAGACCTTCATCCTTTTTATGAAGAGATTAAATCTGATGAAACCATGGCCAGGATCACCAGAAAGCTTTACGGTCTTAAAAATCCATCCACACCTACTTTATTTGAGG
This sequence comes from Methanobacterium sp. Maddingley MBC34, assembly GCA_000309865.1. Classification (NCBI taxonomy): domain Archaea; kingdom Methanobacteriati; phylum Methanobacteriota; class Methanobacteria; order Methanobacteriales; family Methanobacteriaceae; genus Methanobacterium; species Methanobacterium sp. Maddingley MBC34. The sequence goes on from AMGN01000037.1 coordinate 18,057, forward strand.
CAATTACCGATTCCATCATTGAACAGCAAATATCACTAAAAGCAGCCCATAGTATAAGAAACCGTTTGATAAAGCAGTTCGGATCGTGTATTTACAGTTACGGTCAGAAATATTATTCTTACCCATCACCAGAGGATTTAGCCAATTTAGACCCTGAAAAGCTTCGAAAATGTGGTCTGAGTTTCCGGAAGGCTGAATATATTCGTGATTTATCCTTGAATATAGTAAACCAGGAAGTGGATCTAAAATCTCTTCAGAAGATTGGTACCACCCAGGAAATGATAGAAGAACTAACTAAAATTAGGGGTGTTGGTGTTTGGACCGCTGAACTGGCATTGCTTAGGGGATTATGCAGATTGGATGCAATTCCCGCTGATGACATCGGATTGCAGAGGGTTATATCTCATTTTTATCGTGATGATGAAAAGATATCAACAGAAGAAGTCAGAGAAATTGCCAGTTCCTGGGGAAAATGGAGAGGACTAGCGGGTTATTATTTGATTGTAGCAGATTTAATGAATATCTGATTGTGGAAGAGTAAAGAATATCTGTTTGCGCTTATAATTAATTTTAGGAGAATTTATGATGAAAATAAAATATATATGTCCTTTAATCACAGTGCAAGATATTGAAAAATCAAGAAAGTTTTATGAAGATGTCCTGAATCAGGAAGTAGAAATAGATCACGGAGCCAATGTCTCTTTTAAGGGAGGTTTTGCCATCCATGATGCTGAACACTACCAGGGGCTTTTAGGAGAATCCTCAACTACCAACACCACATGTGAGAAGAACTTCATGGAATTATACTTCGAATCCGAGGATTTGGATGGTATTCATGAAAAATTAGAGTCAATTAATACTAAATTTGTTCACAGAATTAGGGAACAACCATGGGGGCAGAGGGTAATGCGTTTTTATGACCCTGATGGTTACATCATAGAGGTGGGTGAACCACTGGAATTTGTGGTGAGGAGATTCGCTGGTCAGGGTTTTTCCGTAGAAGAAATCGTAGAACGGTGTTCGGTGCCTTTAGAGTTTGTTAAGATGGTATTGGAATAATTTATCTAGTTAAAAAGAGAAGTATTTGAATAAACGGTGATATGAAACATTAAATTCTTTTTATATGGTTTTAGAAAAATAATAAAAGGAAAAAGTATTTATTAATACTTTTTAAAAGGAACATTAATTTTAGTCAATTTTGATTTCAGTTCCTTCTTCTTTTTCCTGTTTTGGTATTTCTACCTTGAGTATTCCATTTTCGAATTTGGCTTTGGCCTCTTCAACTATAACCTTTTTGGGTAGGCGTACTGTTCTGCGTATGTATCCACTCTTACGATCAGATAAAGTTACATAACTTCCTCCCATTTTATGTTCAAAATCGAATTTAGCCTTGACTTTCAGCTTGTTTTCAGTGAGTTTAAGGTTGATATTTTCCTTTTCAATACCTGGAAGCACAATGTTAACGATCACACTGTCATCTGTTTCAATAATGTCCTTCCCTGGTAGGAATGTGTAGTCAACAATGGATTTTTCAATGTCAAATCGCATTTTATCCACGGTTCTAGATGTATCTTCCAGCATATCCTTTACTATTTCTTTCATATCCTCAATACTATCCTTTTTATGCATATTTTTCACCTCATTCTTGAGTCATTGTAATTTATGATTTAATAAAAATATATAATTTGCTATGCCATGTAAATTAGAAAGCCACCATATTTTTAGAGAGTTATTATTGATTTGAAGAGGAATTATTAGAAAATAAAAGTTTATTGAGGAATAGGTAAAAATATGATGATTTCATTGAATTTGAGATAAAGTTATATTATTAAAATGCGATCCCGAAAATAAGACCCAAATATGCCACCAATGGAACCGATTATTCCGTCAAGCATTATTCCCACAAGTACTCCAGAATATCCCATTTCCATCATGGATGATCCCAATCCCCCTGGAGATGAAGCCATTAAAATCATGGAAAGGATGAAGACTATGCCAGTTATAACACCCACCAGTGCTCCATGCACAGCTCCCTGGGCTACGTCATCACTTACACGGTACCCCACTATGAAAGTGGCTATGAAGAATCCTGCAAATGATCCGGGGCTCCCTAAAAATAAACCCAATGATATGCTTAAAATTAAAGTTAAAACCAGGCCCAATGCTATTTCAAACGGATTAAATCTCAATTTGATTCAACAACCCAGATATTTCAGATTTTTCTATGGTTAAAATGTACTTAAATGACGCAATGGTTTTTAAACTAGATAAAATTTTAATCAACAAATTTATTTATTCTACACTCCCCTTATAATCTTCTTATGAATGAAACAACTAGACCTATGGCTAGAGCTGCTCCTATAATGAATATAATTATCCCCACTGTTGAAAATCCAATGCCGGGCATTGGCATTCCTTTATCTGTCTGTAGAATCAGTGAGGAACCAATTATAAGTGAGGATACAATTAAGGCCAGGGAAACACGATTGGTTATTTTCTCCAGGTGAGATGAGAATTCATCCAGTTCTTTGTGTTCAATCTCCATCTTGATCTTACCATCCTCAAACCGGAGAAAAATCCGATTTATAGTCTCAGGAAGGTCCTTGAGTAAGTGTTCCAGTTCAAAGAGGTAACGGGTCTGATAATCCGCCAGACGGAGGGGGTTTAAGCGACGGGCGATCATCTTCCGTATCAAGGGTTGGGCTACTTCAATACCATTAAATTCAGGGTTCAATCTGCGCCCCAGGTCTTCTGCCATGCTCAACACTCTTCCCAGTAGAATGAAATCCCGAGGGAGTTTGATCTTGTTTTTAACCATCACCCCCGGCATGCTGAACTCGTTAATCATACCCCCAATATCCTGGATCTGTGCCCCATAAAAGCGATCTAAGAGATCCATAAGATCATATTTCAGTGTTTCCAGGTTAGTGTCATCATCAACCAGACGCATGTACATCATCTGATTGATTAATCCTTTTACATCGTATTTAACAGTGAATATAAATAATTCTGCCAGGTTTTCTCGAAAATCTCTCTCCAGGTTTCCAGTCATTCCAAAGTCAACGAAACACAAACGGTTCCCGGGTAAAACCATCAGATTACCCGGGTGTGGGTCGGCATGGAAAAATCCGTAATCAAATATCTGTTTGAAGTAACATTCAGTACCTAATTTAGCTATTACTTTCCCATCAACTTTCATATCTGATTCCAGGGCTTCACTGATCTTTACCCCTTCAATGTATTCCATGGTGAGAACCTTGCTGGTGGATTGTTGCAGGTAAACTTCAGGGGCCAGTATACGTGAATCATCTTCAAACATGGCCCGGAAACGTTCAATGTTACGGGCTTCCTGGGAAAAATCAAGTTCCTTGAAGATAACCCTTTCAAATTCATCCACAATCCCCGGGAGGTTGTAATATTTAAGGGATCCCACGCGTTTATCCGCCTGCTTGGCCAGGTAACGCATGATTACTATATCCTGTTCTATACGTTTTGTGATATCCTTTTTTTTAACTTTAACCGCTACTTCTGTGCCATCATGAAGTTTAGCACGGTGGACTTGGGCAATTGAAGCAGAAGCTAATGGTTCTTCATTAAAATCAGAAAATAGTTCTTCAAGTGGGAGGTCCAGATCATCTTCAATCACATCTTTTATGGATTCAAAGGTTACTGGAGGGAGTCTATCCTGGAGTTTGGTGAGTTCATCAGCAATGTCTTTGCCCACCAGATCCGGTCGGGTGCTTAAAACCTGTCCCAGTTTGATGAAGGTTGTTCCCAGTTCCTGTAGGACCATTCGAAACCTTTCAGGAGCTGTACTATCCAGTTCATCATCATCTTCCCGGGAAAGTATGTAAGGTACTCGGAATCCACTGCGGATACCTAACTTTATCAGAGTGTTGCCAAAACGGTATTTAGCCATTACTCCCAATATTTCCCTTAAACGTTTGATGTCAGGGTTTTTATTTTCGCCGAAGCGATTATTCATAAGATTATTTTGAACCTTTTTATCATATATTTTTTTCTTCAATTATGAAAAATGAGAAAGTTTTATTTCTCCTTAAGGTAAATATCAATTGGGGGACTACTCATTAAAGATTACTCTAAATACATCTGGATAATGGCAGTTGCTTTGGTGATTGCTGCTTTTTTTGTGGCCAATATTAACATTAGTTCGGAAATGGCCAGCATTTCCGCATTATTCATAATCATCTTAGCTATTCCCTCCTTTATAGCTATGATAATATGGTTGGGCTGGAAGAAGGGATTAACCAGCATCATCATCCTCAGCATTTACGCCGTGGTCATTGAAACCTTTGCCATCCTAACTGGTTTTCCCTACTCCCCATTCCATTACACTGAACTTATTGGAACGAAATTATTCGGTTACACACCATTCACTCTTCCCTTTGGTTATGTGCCCCTGTTTATGGGATGTATTTATCTGGCAAATCTGTACTGGCAAGAATCTTTACCTGAGTGGAAAAACATGTTAAAACTGGTTATAATTACTGCATTACTGGTTTTAACTGCTGATTTAATATTAGACCCTGCTGCAGTGTCCCTTAACTTCTGGGTTTATGAATACCATGGTATTTTTTATGGGGTGCCCCTTCAGAACTTCTTAGGATGGATCCTCACCGGGATCATTGCAGCGTTAATTGGTTTATTACTCTTCAAAAAAGAGTTGATAACCCTAAAACTCCCTGCAATATTATCCAGTCTCTTTCTAATCATCAGTTTCTGGACTGCGGTCTGCCTTTATCGTCAGCTATGGTTACCCGGCATAATTGGAGTATTATTCATTTTTTTCATCTTGAACAAAACCAAAGGAAAAGTGGGAGATTTTCGAGTTAATCCAATAAATAAACATTAAAAAAATCTTCCCTTAGAACTTTTGACACTGCTAATAACTTAAATTACATCAAATGTTTAGAATTATACTCAAAAAATAGAAATCAAGCAGAGTGATGAAAACAACAAGGGAGAAAACTGTGAAATTTACCAGTTTGGTTGCACTACCCCTTACTGAAGTTCTGCGTAATAAGACATAAAAACCCGCCACTAAGGGGATCGAAGACATCAATCCGATTACTTGGAAGTATATCCCATTATATAAACCAGTTATTGATAAACCAAAAAGGGATATAGTTCCCATTATCCCGGATATTGCTATGAGTAGGAAACCTTTTTTTCTCCCATTTTTTACTATAAATGTGTTTTTACCTCCTTTCTGATCTCCCTCTAGGTCTGGTATTTCCACACTCAAAATAAAGAATATCATGTAGATCACGAAGGGTACTGAGAACAGGAGGATCTTCAGATCCAAAAATCCGGTGATGGCCACATATCCCAATACAGGGAGTATAAATCCACATAAAGCAGTGGATATTTCACCTAAACCTCTATAAGCAAATTTTAAAGGTGGTGCCGAATAATACCATGCTATGAAGTTGCCGGTAATAGCTATTAGCAGAAAAGTTAGGGAAGAATAAATATATGTGAATATCAATGCCAGTGCTATGGAGAAAATTATTAGTAAAATGGCAAATCTTCTGGCAAATGACCGTAATTCAGGATTTTCTACTAAGATACCACTGCCCCCGGTAAACCGGGTGGGCTGATTGTAGTGGTCTACCTTAAAATCCCAGTAATCATTGCTGTAGGAAACCGAAAGATGGGAGGGGAGTAAAACAGCGTATCCCAGGATGAAACGATCCCATGAGAATTGATTGTTTAAAATAACTGCCAATAATGCACCAGCAGTAAAACACAGAAATCCAAATAAGAGGAACTGAAAACGACCCAATTTAATAATTAATTTTATCCGATTCAAATTCACGGCCCCTCCACCCCCAAATCTATACTTATTTATGTTTTAAAGATTTAATAGAGTTTGCATCCTTTAAAGTAACATTAAATGAATTATTTATTATTTTTTTCCATATTTTTGAGAATATGTAGCTAAAAATTGGAATATTCTTGATTTGGTAATATTATTATTTATAGAATAACTGAACATAATTATATTAATTATAAACTATTCTAAATTTCTGGCATCGTAAAAAAAATACATTAAGAATATCTGGTGAAGATATCATGAAAGTATTAATTGTAGGAGCCGGATTTGGGGGGCTATCAGCAGCCGCTTTACTGGCAAAAGACGGATACCAGGTCACTGTCATTGAAAAAAATGAAGGGCCAGGTGGAAGGGCTAGTGTTTATAGTGACCATGGTTTTTATTTTGATATGGGACCATCATGGTACCTGATGCCCGATGTATTTGAACATTTCTATGCAAACTTCGACCAAAAACCAGAGGACTTATTCCAGCTGGAAAAGTTAGACCCATCTTACCGTGTTTTTTTTGATGATACCAATGTGGTAGATATTTCCTCAGACCTTGAAAAAAATTACCAGTTATTTGACAGTCTGGAAGAAGGAGGTGCTGAAAAACTCAAGGAATACCTTGCTTCAGCTGAAGAACTTTACGATCATTCAGTTAAAGAAATGCTGTATCGAGATTACACCTCAGTTCTGGATTTTCTAAATGGTAAACTATTACTAAGCGGCATCAGGATGAACATTCTGGAAAATCTGGAACATTACGTTAACCGGAAGTTTTCCAGTGATGAAGCCCGTAAAATCGTCCAGTACTCCATTGGATTTTTAGGAAGTTCACCTAAGAAAACTCCATCACTTTACCATATCATGTCCCACATCGATCTAACCCTAGGGGTTTGGTATCCTCAGGGAGGTATCAGAGAGGTGGCCCGTACCATGATGGAACTGGCCCAATCATATGGTGCTGAATTCAAGTTCAATGAACCAGTTGAACTTTTAGAAGTTCACAAAAAACATGTTAAACGAGTCATAACCAGTAAAGAGGTTTACGAACCAGATATAGTTATTGTGAATGCTGATTATGCTCATTCAGAATTGGATCTTCTTACCAAAGAAAACCAGACTTATAATGAGGATTACTGGGAGAAACGAGTCCTGGCACCATCAGCATTGGTGGCCTATGTGGGTATTGATAGGGAGATGGAAAACCTGGTACACCACAACCTTTTCCTGGACAAAGACTGGGCAGAAGGTTTTGATACTCTATTTGATCCTAAACAGGCTAAGTGGCCTGAAAATCCTTCATATTACGTTAACATACCATCCAAAACTGATAAAACCGCTGCACCCTCAGGTTCAGATACCCTGTTCATTCTGGTGCCCCTGGCCCCTGGAATTGAAGACACCACTGAAAAAAGAGAACAACTTTATAATAAAATCATGGATGATCTAGAGGCCAAAACTGAGGAGAATATACGGGATCACATTGTGGTTAAACGTATATTCGCATTGGAAGACTTCAAAGAAAGGTATAATGCCTACAAGGGAACTGCACTAGGATTATCCCACACTCTCATGCAAACCGCACTCTTCCGACCCTCACATAAAAGTAAGAAGGTAGAGAATCTTTACTACTCAGGGCAATTCACCCATCCGGGAATCGGAGTCCCTATGACTTTGATATCCTCTGAAATCGTTGCTCAGGAAATAAATGAAAGATATGGTTGAAAGTACATGACAAATCAAACTAATAGGATTAATAAGACTATCTATTCCATATTCAAAAAAGGTAGTAAAACCTATTATTATAGTACTATTTTTTTCCCAAAAAAGGTAAAGCAGGATGTTTTCATTCTTTACAGCTTCCTGAGAAAGGCTGATGACTATGTGGATCAGATTCCCCAGGACAGCGATGGTTTCTACCAGTTCCGTGACCTTTATTACCAGGCCAAAAAAGGCATAAAAACTGGAGACATAGTTGCGGATTCATTTGTGAACCTTGCCCAGCGTAAAAACTTTGAAGATGAATGGGTTGACGCATTCCTTACGTCCATGGCCATGGACATCACACAATCAACTTACCAGGATATGAATGAACTTTTAACCTATCTATATGGTTCATCAGAAGTTGTAGGACTTTTCATGGCCAGGATAATGGATTTACCTGAAGAATCTTTCCCTGCTGCCCGTCACTTGGGTCGTGCCATGCAGTACATTAACTTCATACGGGACATTGATGAAGATCTGGAACTGGGAAGAACATATTTTCCCCAGAATGACTTGGAAGAGTTCAATCTTACCAGTCTGGATGAAAAACAAACAAAAAGCAACCCTCAGGGATTTAAAGGATTTGTGCGTAAACAGTTAGAAATCTATAAATCATGGCAGAAAACAGCAGAGAATGGTTTCCAATACATTCCCTACCGTTACCTGATTCCTATTAAGACTGCTTCCGATATGTACAATTGGACCGCCCGGCAGATAGAAGAAGATCCCTTTGTGGTTTACCAGAGGAAAGTTAAACCATCTGCACCTAAAATCGTATCCAATATTTTCAGTAACTCCATAAGACTCAGTTTAAATTGAATTGGGTTAAATTGGACATCTGGATTTAATAAAAATTTATGTACTCCTAATCCTCTGAAAAATATATGATGGACCTAGATGCCTTATGAACATCGTAAGATTTATTTTTAAAATATCTAGGTTCCGTTTCTGGATCTACACTGGGGGAACCTATGTTGTAGGTTACGCCCTGGGTTTCAGTGTTTTTGGAGATTTTCTTCGACCAGAATATTATCTTTATCTTTTTTATTTCTTCTTCCCAGCCAATATTTTTATCTACGGAGTTAACGATTACTGGGATGAGGATACTGATAAGTTAAACCCTAAAAAGGATGAAAAAGAACATAGAGTATCAGTTTTAGAGCGTAAAAGGCTTTTAAATGTTATTTTTTTAGTAACTAGTTTCAGTCTAATTTTGATGGTTTTTCAGGATAATGTGGAGAGAATCATATTCACTGGTTTCCTGTTCTTATCATACTTTTACAGTGCAAAACCACTTCGTTTTAAGGATAAACCATTTTTGGATTTTGCTTCCAACTATCTTTACATCTTACCCGGAATATTTGCATATTACTTGGCATCAAACACTATTCCTCCCATAATTTATATGGTTGGAGCTTTTCTCCATATATCCGCCATGCATATCTTTTCAGCTATCCCTGACATAAAATACGATCGGAAAGCAGGAATAAACACCACCCCCGTGTTCATAGGAGTTAATCCTGCCCTTTGGTTGTGTCTGATTTTCTGGATGGGTTTATCATTCATAGTTATTTACCTAACCGATTTTTTCCCAATCAGCTTTTTAGTATTTTTTTATCCTTTATTCCCACTTTTACTCCTGATTAAAAGGGATTGGAGTATTGATGATCTTTACTGGTACCTCCCCTATGTTAACACCATGCTGGGAGGATTGTTATTCATATCACTGGTGATTTACAAGCTTTTCTTCATATGATGAAAAAATTTTAGAACATGAATTTAATTGGATTAATTAATTAGGGGATTTATTAAGGTTAAGAGCAGAGGTATCCATTAAGTAAAAGGGATTAGAAGGAATAATCAAGAAATCACAGCAATAAATTAATATAATTAAAAATAGAATAATTAGAATTTCTAGATATTAAATCCATTGCTTACCCCAATGTATTATTATTCATAAAATTTTAGCCCTATCATCCTAGAGTTAATTAAATTATGTTTGGATGGATAAAAAAAAGGGTTTTAAAAATTATTAAAAGCGCAGGGGACGGGATTTGAACCCGCGTGATCCAAAGGATCATGGGATTAGCAGTCCCACGCCGTACCAGGCTGGGCCACCCCTGCATTGATTTATGTATTTAATTAAAAAAGTAGGTAATCAAAACATTGTCCAATCTACTATTTAAAGGTTTAAGCTGGTACAAAAGGCAAAACTTATCCAAAATTTTTAAACTAATTCTGAATATCCAGTTTAATACTTATACCAAACATGTTTTGATGAAACTCTTTTATAAATTTAATGGGCATGTTCAAGGGTGGACAGTCCTCGTGGATGCTGGTGATCCAAGATTCCAACTCCACCCCGCTACTCCACAAGCATCAGCTGTCTAAGGTAGAGCTGCTTCTTTCCAGACCTGACCCGTTCCCAAAGTTAAGACAGTTCACCCCGGCCCTCCAGCCGAGACTCTGCCACCACTAATCCTGCGGGACGAGGTTTCGACGTTGAGATCCTGGGCCAACACCCAGTTAAACTGCCGCCCCTTGAACTTCGACTGCGCCATATAGGGGATGTGCGCTTACAGAGGACCCCTGACCCTCCAGTCTAGCCCAGTTAATGTTGGTGGTGATGGTATTTTAAACTTACGGTTAACAAATCCCGTCAAAATATTTCAACCATCCCGCTCATAATATATGCATGGAATGGCTCCTTATAATCGGCGTGGTTATCAGTGTCTACATGGCCTTTAATATCGCTGCCAATGACATTGGAAACTCTGTGGGAACTGCAGTGGGCAGTGGATCCCTTACCATGCGAAAAGCCCTGATATTGGGTGCGATATTTGAATTTATAGGTGCAATGTATCTGGGAAATAATGTGATAAAAACTGTGGGTAGTGGAATAATCAGTGCAGACATGATACCTGCCACGGGGGCATTCATAATCACCCTGGCAGCCGCACTGTGGATAACCATCACCATTATTAAAAAAATACCCATATCCGGTTCAGACGCCATTATCAGTGCTGTTTTTGGTTACGGCCTGGTGAGTGTGGGTATTAACAGCATGAATCTCAATGTCCTGGGCCTTATACTGGCCAGCTGGGTGTTATCACCACTGATAGGATTGGCAATAGGATTTACAATATATCACATCCTGAAAAATGCATTTTTAGATAAAGTTAAGGATATTGCAGTTAAGGGTCGTCTGGAAAAAATTTTCTCCTACCTCCAGATTGGCAGCTCAGCCTTTGCAGCACTGAATGTAGGGGCCATTGATATTGCAGTGGCCACTGGAGTGCTTTATTATACCTTCGGAACCAGTGCAGGGTTTGATATTAAACTCATTGGAGCCCTGGGGATTGTCTTGGGAATCCTGGTGGCAGGGGGAAGGATCACCGATACTGTTGGACGTAGGATAACTGATTTAATCCCTTCAAGGGGTTTTGCAGCACAGATCTCTGCTGCATCAGTGGTTTTCATCTTTGCCACCATGGGAATGCCAGTTTCTCCCACTCAAACCCTGGTGGGAACAGTTATTGGAGTGGGACTGGCCAGGGGTACTCGTACCATTAAACTGGATGTTATAAAAAACATTGCCACCACCTGGATTGTCACCATTCCAGCCTGTATTGCCCTTTCCATCTTATTGTACTTTATAATGAACCTGTTTTTACAGTGATTTGAATAGATTGAATAAATAAATGAATTAAAGACTTTAGAGAATTATTTTTAGAAATAAGGAATTATTATAAACTATTGAATGATTTTGCTAGATCTTTTTCATTGATTTCCATTATTATTGTAACCGTTGGTAAATCCAGTAAACTGTCTGGAATAAAAAATATATGATGCAATTTGTAAATAATTAATAAGTTATAGATCACGAATTTCAAATTATAGTAGGAGGGAAATAATGAAAGCAAATGCCATTAAAATTGCAGAAGGAGTGTACTGGATTGGAGTTATGGACTGGGATATCCGGGACTACCACGGTTACACTCTTAAAGGAACCACATACAACGCTTTTTTAGTGTTTGGAGAAGAAGAGGTTGCAATAATAGATAATACTTACCCTGGTTCTTCAGCCCAGTTATGGGGTCGAATTGAAGATGCCTTTGCCCAGGAAAACAGCGAAGTGAAGGTAGATGTCATTATACAAAATCATATTGAAAAGGACCACAGCGGAGCTTTAACTGAGATTCACAAACGTTTCCCTGATGCTCCCATTTACTGCAGTCAGGTGGCAATCACCGGCCTGAAACAGCATTACCCTGGACTGGAAGGTGCTGATTTTCACCCGGTGAAAACCGGTGACTCCCTGGAAGTGGGTGGTCGTACCCTGGCCTTCCTGGATGCCAAGATGCTTCACTGGCCAGACAGCATGTTCACTCTCCTCCTGGATGAGGGTATCCTGTTTTCCAATGATGCCTTTGGACAGCACCTCTGTTTCAGGGAAAGGTATGATCATGAAATACCTGAATTCGTGCTAATGAATGCTGCCCAAAAGTTTTATGCTAACCTGGTGACACCGGCCTCCATGCTGGTGGTGCGCAAGCTGGAAGAAGTCACAGAACTGGGATTACTGGATAAAATCAACATGATCGCCCCATCCCATGGGCAGATCTGGACTGATCCTACCAAGATCATCACTGCCTACAGCAACTGGGCCACTGGAAAGTGCAGGAATAAGGCCACTATCATCTATGACACCATGCACTATTCCACCCGTATGATGGCCCATGCCCTGGCAGAGGGTCTCATGAGTGAAGGGGTGGATGTAATCATGTACTTCATGCACACCGATGAACGCAGCGAAATGGTTAACGATATCCTGGACAGTAAAGCCCTACTTCTGGGGATTCCAACACTCTTCAACGGACCTTACCCTAGTGCAGGAGATCTACTCTACTACCTGGAGGGCTTGAGCTTCCAGCGCACAGGATTTAAACGACTGGCAGTTACATTCGGCTCCAAGGGATGGAGTGGTAAAGCCGTGGATAAGGTGGCAGAGACGCTGACTAAATGCGGATTCGATGTTCTGGATAAATATGAGGTTAACTACGTACCCACCAGTGACCAGCTTGATAACTGTTACCAGATAGGCCAGGAAATGGCTCAGAAAATTAAAAAAATGTAATATAAAACTTAAAATAAGATAGAAATACGTAAATCAATACAACTTATCATCGGGGATTGAGGAGGGTAAATCATGAAGTCGGTGAATTTTGAAAGTGGATTGGACAATGAGAAAAAAGTGATGGTGGCCATATTTTGGACTAACCGGAAGGCTGCCCGGACTGAGGGCTGTGCTCCGTTCAGGATAAAGAAAATAGAAACTCAAAACGAAACCTACACACCACAGGGGAATAAACTGCTCAAGATAAGTGATGAGATAATGGAAGATATGGTTCGAACACTGGATGCATGTAAATCCATTCCCATGGAGTTTAACATTGGGGAAGAAAACATTAGTGTTAATCTCAGTTCTGATTCTTTTTCGGTTTCCGTTCTAAAAAGTCCAGAGATAGAAGAGGAGATCATCGAAAAACTGGAAATGGAATTAACCAAGAAGTTTCCCAGTTTATGTGATTCCTTCAAACCACGGGTAACTCCACAGAAATGAACCATCTAAAAAAGGAATGAAACCATCTAGAAGTAAATAAACAAAGGTATTTTCTTTAAAAGTAAAGGTATTTCATGGGTGATTACCCATTTAAAGAAAAACCTTCCCCTCTTATTTTGAACAAATTCTTTGTATAGAGATAATTTACTTTCTCTATCGGACTACAATTCTATCTATCAGACTACAAATATCCGTAGAAATGCCGAAAAATTAATTTTAATTAAGTAGTTTAAAGTCTAGAGAAAAATTAACTGGACAAAAATTAAACCGTTAATTAAAACCCCCGGAATTTATAGTTCAATGGAACTTATTATATCTCCATCTGAAATAATACCCACCAGTTCGTGGTTTTCCAGTACAACCAGCTGGTTGATTATGCCCTCGTCTGAACCGTATTCATGCATTTTACGGACTGCAGTGGCCAGGTTATCTTCTGGAGATACATATATCACCTGATTAACCATAACTTCTTCCACGGTGGTTCCCAGCTCATATTTATCCAGTATCAGGTTATGACCCAGATCAGTGGCAGTTACAATTCCCACCAGTTTTCCATCATCATCCACTACTGGTAGTGAACTTATTTTATGTTTCATCAGTTTTTCAAATGCAAATACAACATCTTCAGTAGGCGAGACTGTAATAACCTTCTGGCTCATTACATCCTTAACCTTTAGTTTCTGTAACATGGTCTTCACTTCCATAGGTTTTGGTAATATCTTCAATAATCGATTCAATGGTCGTAGTGATGTCAATGTTTTCAATCACTGGCACATGGTATTTGTTGGCTTGACTCTCAAAGTATTTATGAGTTCTTCTAATAGCTCCGAAATAGTTCATATACCTTTCAAGAGGCCTTCTTGCCCATTGTTGCCTACATCTTGAGTAAAATCGACCCTTATGCACTTCTTCATCTTCCAGGGTTAAAATGAACATGTGCACGTTATCCCTGGAAACCAGGTCTTCCCTGATGAATCCAGGTACGATGTGAACCCCTTCAATAACAATACTAATACCTTCAGTTATGGATCGTTCAATAACCGCCTCCACACCCACACTCACTGTGTCCACATGGTCTCTGAAACCTATTAACACCTCATCCAGTTCTGGTGGTGGTGGTATGCGCAGGGAGCGATAAGCAGTGTAACTGGATTCGTATAGGGTGGGTAAAAGTTCCTTGGACGATGTTTTACGCATTACTTCCCGTATCATGTCAGTACTGATCATGTTACGGATTCCCAGCCTGTTGGCAACTTCAAATGCTATGGAAGAAGTTCCCACTCCTGATGAACCCCCTATAAGAATAACTAAAGGGTCCTGACACTTCCTTATCCTTTTCCAGAGGCCATACTGGACAGCTATTTCAGGGTCCTCCTCTTTGAGCCTCTGGCGGACGACATTCACCAGGTCATCCAGTTTGATTAAGGTTACACCATCTTTTTTGAGTTGAGCTTCTATATGGGAAGAGAAAGTGTAGGCTTTGTTGGGATCCATCTCCGCACGGGTTAGGGACCTGGCTAAAACTCCCTTTGAAAAGGGTTCCCTGTATTTTTTCCCGCTTACTTCTCCTTCAACCATTATCATAGTAACCTCACCTCAATATAGGGGCATTGTAGAGATTTAAAAATCAAGATATTATTTGTCAACATCATTTAAATCATTTTCTGTATGGATTTTTTTTATCCCGGAAATATTAAAGCGCGATTATTAACTTTAAAGTTTGATTATTTCGGTTTTAACTTCTTCCTCCCCAGGAGCATCAGAAATTTGTATTATGCATGCATGGCCATGGGATAGTTCTCCAGGGTTTACGATGGTGGTGTTACCAATCTTATCAGTGCCACGTGCTTCGTGTATGTGACCGCAGATATTCACTGTGGGTTGCATTTCTTCAACTATTTTGCGCAGGCTTTTACTTCCCACATGCTCCCCTGAAGGTAAGAGGTCAGTTTTAGTACCATATGGTGGGGCGTGAGTGATAAAAAGGGTTATTTTCTCTTTTTTAATCCCTTCAATGGCTTTTTTAGCCTCGTCGTAGATTTGGATTTCCTCAAATTCAAGGGGAGTGTCAAAGGGTGTGGGGTTAGAGCCTCCGAAACCACATATTCCTATGTTCTTGATTACCAGAGTTCTGGCATGGATATTTATGGCATGAGATTGGTCTATATTGACATGCATGGACCCGGGATCACAGTTACCGGGTATGGCCAGTACTGGTACTCCAAATGAACTGATTTCATTCAACAGATCTTCTCCTAACTCTGGAGGGCCGAAATGTGTTATGTCCCCGGCTATGATTACCAGGTCCACTTTTTTACTTTTTAGATAGGCAATGATTGGTTTTATTTCACCATGGAGATCGCTTACAGCTAGGATTTTCAATAATTCTCCTCCTTAAATGTTAAGAATATTGAATTTAGATATTAAATTGAAGTTTCAAAACTATTTGAGATTGATAATGATTAATAATCTACGATTTCATCTAAAATGAACATCTTTAAATAAAACCGGTTATTATATTCCGCTAAACTCAATTATAGTCTTAGTCCCTGTTTAAAACATCTATTAATTAATTAGTCCATTTCCTATTAATAGCCTTCTAGTTAATTAATCCATGTCTTACTAATAGCCTTCTAGTTAATTAGTTAGGCCCCATAATTATCTATTTAATAGCCCTGACATTTAGAGGTAAGATTTTGGACATGATTTATTGTTTATTCCATTTCTTTTAATTGTTCCTTGAAGAATGAGGAAAGTTCCTGGAGGCTTTTTTTGATGTTTTCTTTGTCTCCATAAACTATTAACAGATTATCTTCCTCAAATTCGATAATAACATTTTCATATTCTGCGATTTCCTGAACCCTATCCTCTGAGAGGGGTACTTTGAAGTTCATTCGGACCATGGAAAATCCGGAAGGGGCACCTACCACGAATTTGGAGTCGGTTTTCTTCTGAGGATATACTACTTCTCCTCTAGAGGCTCTTAAAAGTTTATCCATCCATTTATCTGCATATTCTGAACTTAATTCTTCAGCTAAATTCATGAGAGAATTCTGGATTGAGGTTAAAGATTCATTGATTCGCTTTACCTCTACCTGTCTTTCAGGGTCAGTGGGATCCACCTTGTAGAAGTTAATGATGGTTTTGGCAATCTGGATGTTTTTAGTGATTTTTTTGGGGATTTCCTTATCCTTCTTTCTAAGATCAGTGAGAAGTTCCACCAGTACCAGCCATGTCTGTTCTGCGGGTAATTCGCTCATAAGTAACCTTCCAGAACCTGTTTGGAACTGTGGTTGAGTTTAGCGTCGGCTGCCTGAAGTTCATCATCGATCTCTTTTAAACTTTTATAAGAGTCTAAAAACAGTACGTGAACACTTTCAGTGCCAGTAATGTCCAAAATGGCGATGTCATCAGTATCTTTAATTGTTTTATCTTCTAATGATGCTTTGTACTGTACAAAAGGACCGTATTTTTCCGGTAATTCCGTGTATTTGAAAACTCCGGCTAGAGTTGCTACGAACAAAAAAACACCTCTTTATATATTTCCATTAATTTTTAGTTAAAATTAGTATCTAATTAGTATTTTGAAAAATAAAAAACTTATGGGTAAAAAAAATAGTTAAGGGAGAATTGGTTTTATTCTCCACCGGTAATTTCATCCAGTTTTGCAAGGGCAGGGTCAGTGCTGATCTGGTGAGCATCGACTGTTAGGTCTTCTTTGCTGACTCCCATTGCCAGTCCGTATAGCTGTGCCAGGTGGAAAACAGGTATGTCCCAGTTGTCTCCGTAGTTCTTGTTGACTTCGGTCTGTCCTACATCGAACTGTAAGTGGCAGAATGGACAAACGTTAACTATTGCATCTACTCCTGCTTCTTTCATGTTCTGGAGTTTTTCACGGGTGAATGATAGGGTCACGTCAAGGTCACGGGAACGTAGACCTCCGCCTGCGCCGCAGCACATCATTTTGTCTTTGTATGGTACTGATTTTGCTCCGGTTACTTCCACCAGTTCATCGAGGATGGTTGGTTTGATTGGGTTGTCGATGTCGATTTCTGCGCTTGGTTTGAGGAAGTGGCAGCCGTAGTGTACTGCAACGTTGAGGGTTAGTGGGTTGGTAACTGCTTCTGAGAGTTTGTCAAGTCCTACATCGTTGTAGAGAATTTCAGCGAAGTGTCTAACGTTTATTTCGCCTTTGTATTCTCGGCCAGCTTCTGCTAGAACACCATTGATCTTTTCCTTCATTTCTTCATCTTCGTGGAGCAGGTGGTTGGTTTCGAATAGTGATCCGAAACATCCGTTACACTCAGTCAAGATGTCGTTACCCTGTTCTTCGGCGATGGTTATGTTCCTGGCGGCTATGGCAGCCCAGGTGGTTCGGTCGAATGAGCCGAATACTCCTGGTGCTGGGCAGCATGATGCTCCTTCCATGTCCTGTAGTTCGATGTCCAGCTGGTCAAACATGATCCTGGTTGCTTTTTCAATTCCAGGGTACCTGTTGTTCATTATACATCCTAAGAAATATGCGAATGCCATTTTTATCACCTATTCTAGTTCTCCTGTTTCCCAGTTGTAGCCTATGAGTTTGTCGAAACCTGTGGCTTTGACTATTGTTTGTACTTCTTCTAGTGCTTCTGGGAATTGGTGGGTGGTTGGTGGTAGTTCATCTAGACCAACACTTTTTCTCAGTGCCATGGTTGCGTCGTTAATTGGTACACCATGGCCGGTTTTTGTAACGAATAATCCTGTCATTTTATGGGCAGGTGCCATGTATCCGGCTGCTGCAGCCTGGTTTCGTATGATCTTCACGATATCCACGATTTTGATTCCTCGTGGGCATCTTTCCTGACATTCGTAACAGGTGGTACACATCCAGATAGAATCATCGGATATGACATCTTCTTTTAATCCCATTACTGCCCTTCGGACTACTCCTCTAATTCGGTAAGGGGTTCTTCTTCCTGATGGGCAGGCACCAGTACAGGTACCGCACTGGAAACATATGGCCACTGATTCTGCGCCAGCGTCCATGATTGATTGTTTGAAATCTTCATCCACATCTGCACGAGTTATTAAATTTTCATCAGTTTGCAGTAAAGTCATGCTTTCACTCCTTTCTTTTTTAGGTTCTTTTGCTTTCACTGGTTCTTCAGCTTCAGCCATTTCCGGTTTGACTTCTTCTTGAATCTCTGTATCAGGTTCTGATTCTTTTGCTGGTTCTGATATTTCAGTATTTGCTGTTTTTGAGGATTCTTTCTCTTTGGAAGATTTTTCCTCGATTACTGGGTTTTCTTCCACCGGAGTTTCTTCCGGCTTCGCTTCAACTGGAGTCTCTGATTTTGGTTTTTCTTCGGCTGTCTCTTGTACTGCTGTTTCTGTTTCAACCGGGGGCTTTTCAGTATCTGATTTTGCTGCTTGATCTTTCTTTTCTGGCTCTTCTCCGCCACTAAATACGTTTTTTAAGCGATCTAAAAAGCTCATTATATTCACACCCCGGTCATCCTACGGTTCTCTTGGAAAACCATGTGATTTCCAGTTAAAAGTCTTGGATATAGAGCTATATAAAGGTTGCTAAAAATTAGGCGAGTGTAACCTTTTGGGTTACACTAGTTTATAGTTTAGAAGATAGGTTAACCAGTTAGAGAATATAAGTAAATGTGATGACTGTACTAAAATTAAGATAGGTATAATGATATGAGTAATTGAAGAGATTGATTGATTACTTAATTCAATTAAAATAATCTTAATTCATTAAAAAAAATAACTGATCACATGTTGGAAATAAAATCACACGACGGACCGGCAAGGCAAGGCAAATACCAGACTACAGAAACACCTAATATTTTACAATTCACTCCAGAGTCAATGGTGCCTGATGAACCCATGCCCTATGATGTACCTCGAGAAATGGCAGAATGGTCTGTGAAGAACACCATAGAAAATGCAGGAAAAGGTGATGTTAACCAGATAGCAGTTATTCATGGTGCTAAATATCCGGATCTTCGCCTTGAATGTGCCAGTGCACTGGAAGAATTGGGTTATCGGCTTTTCCTGGTTGCAAACACAGAAGATCTTCTAAGAAAACCCCAGGATCTTCTGAAGATAATCACAAGTCTACGGGAGAATATGAGCCCCAACTCTGCCCTTTTTTTCCCATTTGTAGAACTGAATTTTGTCCCTTTACTGGTTTATCTGGGTGTGGATTTATTTGGAGATGTCAGTGCAGATTTTTATGCCCAGATAGGAGTGATAACCACTCCCCACAGCAATTATAATCTTCAACAGTACCCCATATATGATTTGACTCCAGAAGAACTGAAAAAATACAATCGAAACTCTTTGGACTTTGTGTTGAGGGAAATAAGGGCCCATATACAAAACGGTACCCTGCGTAATCTGGTGGAAGAGCGATGCTGTTCTTCTCCCGAGACAATGTCTGCTTTAAGGATTTTAGACAGAGATTATGAGGATTTTGTGGATAGTTACACCCCTTTATATTAAGTGATGTGGCTAACAATCCCCCATTTTAAATCATTTCCTTAACTGTTCTAAGTTCTTAATTTTCTCATTTTTGCCTATTTTTCCAAAATTACTATTTTTTAAATGATTTAACCAGGTAATGATATTTACCAACTTCCGTTGTTCCACCTATGGTGAATCCATGTTCTTCCAGGATTTTTTCCACATCTTCCGGAGTTAAACGAATATCATAGGGTGGTCCGGGAGGTCCATCGGCTTTGATGAACTCCACCACAGCGAAAGTACCGCCTGGCTTTAAAACTCTTCTTATTTCACTTAAAACCGGTTCCAATGTGCCTTCACTGGCAAATCCATGCAATACATTGGCCATGACCCCCATGTCAATAAGATTATCATCTAATGGAATGGTAATGGTCATGTCTGCTAGTATGACTTCCATGTTTCTAATTTCAAGTTCATTGATCTCATTTTTGAGACCATCAAGACTGGGCTGGTAGGCATCCAGTGCGTAGACCTTTCCCTTTTCTTTCACTATTTTTGATGCAGCCAGGGAGATGAACCCATCCCCACAACCAGCATCCATGAATATTTGACCTTCATCCAATCCAATGGCCCCTAAAACACGGGTAGGATCCAGAATATCCCTGGTGGATTTACCATGGTGTTTGTGACCATGTTTTTCTGTCGGCATATCTATCAAGACTCCTATAATCTACTAAGTACTTAAGAATCCATTCTAAACGATTACTTTCATTATATGCTTATTTCAGCAATTTAAGGTACATCTTTTGTTATATTAATTTCAGTTTTCAGCCCTTAATCTATTTTTTGAAAACAATCCCACACCCATCATGAATAGAACTAGGGTTAACAGTACTGCCCATCCCACCTGGTATGAAATGTCACCCCATCCACCTCCATAAGTGAGGGTGGATCTGAGGGCGTTGAGTACATGAGTCCATGGCAGTAGGTCATATAACTGGAATGGTTGGTTCCAGAAGTTGGCAATCACCATTTTGGGTAGGGGGAAGAATGCCCCCACTAGGAATGATGTGGGGACACTGATGAGTGTTCCAAGACTAGCTGCCTGTCGGTCGTTACGGGCGAAGGCTGCAATGATCATTCCCAGAGATATGGAAGCTGATTAAAAGTGAACCAGATGGAAAATAAATTGTTAAAAGCTCCCAATAAGTTTAAAATTTTAATTATGCATTAAATAAACACTAATTACATGTTTTAGAAAAATATAGTCATATTTAATGATATTTACATATTCATATCAATGTTCAGAACATTAATCTAAAACAAAAGTAGATTTATTCCAAGGAAGATAAAATAAAATCAGACCTAAAAAATCAGGCATAATCAATGAAATAATTAATATAAATAAGCTATAAAGAGGGGTAGAAATGATTGACCGAATCGAAGTGAGTATGATCAACGAAAGTGTGCACAATTTTCGCAAAGGCGAGTTTGGAGTAGAATCCATTGAAATCCATGAAAAAAGAGGCCTGATTGAGATAATTTATGGATCACAGGAGACTGGACAGAAAATCGTGCTTATTCCCCTTCAAAATGTGGAAAAATGTGAATTTATCGAAAAACTAGATAAAGCCCCCAAAGATGAAGATTAAAGAGTTCATTAGATTAATTTTAAGTAATGATTTTGCATATTATAACTTAAAATTGAAGTATTTAAAAAAATTGAAAGTTCCATTTATCCCGTTCCAAATATATACTCAGGATAATTAATTATGAGGGTTAGTATAGGTCATCTTTTAAGTTTATTCTGATAATATTTGGAGTAAACTGCCCCCAAGGGATTATGAGCTAGTACCCGGTCCTTTACAACCAGTGTGGTGACTGGAGTCTGAGAATGTTGTGTAAACAGAAGGTCGTGACCAATGCACAGTCCAACTATGATGTTAAGATCCGTTTTTTTATCATTTAAAATTGATGCCTGGCCAACCGGGTTACACATAGATTCATAGGCGTTTTTATCAATCTGTTCCAGATTGAAATCTGCTTTACTAATACCACATACCTTGCAACATACTGAGTATACTTGGAAATGTCTTCGGAACAGATCATGGATCTGGCGGGCTTCCTGTTCTAAACCGACACAGAAGGCCAATCCAATTCTCTTGTAACCCATTTCCTCTGAAAAAAGGATGATTTCTTCAATACGTGTTTTTTCCATGTAGTATCTGGCTTCAATTGCTGAAGAGGCATTCAATAATTTAATATCGTCTTCAGTGTAAAGTTCTTTGATTTCTTTTCCGTTTTCCAGACAGTCCTTACCACTGGAACAATCTTTATTAGGGCAAGAAGCACATTTCAAAGGTATTCCTCCTATAAATAGACTTAAAACGACTGTAAACTACAAATTAACGTCTTATCTTAGTTAAATTTTGATATTTTAAATTAATATTCATTATTCTCCGATTAAAGTATCTCAAGTTATTTTAATGGAAAAATGATATATAAGAATTATTACTTGAAATTCCTGATGATTAACTCTTTTATCTCACCTCTACTTGCAGTGTTAGAGTTTATATTACGTTTAGCCTGTACCCTGTCTATTTCATAAGCGTTATAAAGTTCATCAAAGAAATTATCTTTTAAATCATGATTTTTAGGGTCACTGTTACTCAGAACAAGGTATGCTCCTTTTGAATCCATTTCCCGATAAAATCTGGCTAATTTTTCTTGGTCCTGGTCACTGAACCTTTCCCGGGAGTAGCTGGTGAAATGAGAAGTACTGTTCAGGGGCCTATATGGTGGGTCCATGTACACTAATGTGTCTTTTTTGATGAAGTGCCGGGCATGGGTGAAGTCTGCGCATAGTATCTCTGTTTTTTCAAGTGCCTGGTGAACTGCCTGCAGGTTTACTTCATCACAGATGGTGGGATTCTTGTACCTGCCGAAGGGTACGTTGAACTCACCCTTACTGTTCAGGCGAAAAAGTCCATTGAAACATGTCTTGTTCAGGAATATCAGAGACGCAGTTCTCTGAATCCATTCATCAGCATAATTCTGATAATCCACCAACTTCATTTGCTGGTTGTAGTCCGCCCTGATACTGTAAAAATTCTCTTTTCTCGCCTCTTCACCCTTCTGAAGGTGTTCAGTTTCCATATCTTCCAGAATAGTGATGAGTTTATTCACATCCTGCTGAATCACCCTGAAGGCCATAATTAACTCTGGATTAACATCCATTAGAACCGATTCAATAACTTGGTAATGATTTTTTAAGTAAAAGAACATGGCCCCCCCACCAACAAAGGGCTCCACATACCGTTCAATAACCCCACTTTCCCGTATTGATAGGGGTAACCTTTTTTCAAGTTCTAAAAGTAGTTGAGTTTTGCCACCCGCCCATTTAAGAAATGGCCGAGCATTATCAAAGTCTTTTTTAATTAAATTGGTAGCCATTTTATAATCCTTATAATTTATATGAATTAATCTTCTGCTAGGATGTATTCAGGTGCCCCTGCCAGAATAACCAGCCCCTCAGCCTCCATAAAGTGCATATCCCCCGGTATGATAATGCAATGGAGTGGTCCTCCAAAATCTTCTCCAGTTAAAACATTCACCCTGTCTGCGCGGACCAGTGGTTCAGGAGAACCGGCACGGGCAATGACCACTGCCAGAGTGTCTTCGGTTATGAGTCCTTCTTTTCGCTCATTTTCAACACGCAGTAAGTATTCCAGTCCTTCATTGGCAGTCATGTAATAATCCCGGTGGGCCTGTATGTCTAGAAGTACCAGGGTGTGCAGTCCCATCTTCTTATTTTCCCCAATAACCTGATAGGGAGAATGGGGAAAGTAATTCTCTTCCGGTCGGGGTATGGTGGTGACCTTACCGAACTTATAGGCCTGTAATCCTGCAATACCCGGAGCTGCCGAGAGGATGGATGAGGCATGTATGACCCTGGTTTTAATACCCTTTTTACGGGCTTCCATCAAGATGTCAGAGTGGGTAGTGGCCATTAACGGGTCACCAGCAGTTAAAAATGCCACATCTTTGGTTTCTGCCTGTTTAATGGGTAAGTTCTCTTCTTCCACTTCTTCACGGCGCAGTATATTTATAGTTACTCCTGCCAGCTTTTCCAGTGATTTAAAATCACCTCCAAACAGACGGGCAGTGTAGAATTCAGCATAAACAACATCAGCAGATTTAATGGCCTCAAGACCATTTAAGGATATGTCTTTTTCATTGTAAAGTCCCAGTCCAACCAGGTAGAGCATTTTTTTCACCTTCAACTTCTAATTATGGGATGGGAGGTTTATAAAATTTTATTTTAGAGTTAACATAAATCTTAACTAGTAATCTGTTAAAATAGTAATCCTCAAAAGATTGTAATAAACACTAAAGATTATAGAAAAATTAGAGGAATTCCATGATTGGATTAAAGGTCCCTAAAAAAGAAGCAAACCACATCCGATTATTTCTACAGGAGAAATATTTACTGGATCATAACTGGAAGATCAAACGTTCGGAGGAGTACGTGTACCTCCCCTTAACTCAGGAACCAGATAATGATCTTTTAAATGAAATAGGACTTCCACAAGATAACATTGTTAAAACTGACTTTGAAGAACTTAAAAAAAGACCCCGCAACATGGAAGATTACCTCCAGGGAAAGATACCCCATGAGAAGATGGAAGAATTTAAAAAATCCTTCGATATCATAGGAGATGTGGTGATACTGGAGATTCCCGAAGATTTGGAGGATGAAAAATATCTCATTGGAGAGGCCGCTTTAAAGTTCACCAAAAGAAGGTCTGTATACCGTAAAAAAAGTGCAATTAAAGGTGTTATCCGCACCCGTGAGCTGGAACACCTTGCTGGAGAGGATGTCCCCGAAACCATCCATCGTGAATATGATTCCCGTATTATGCTGGACGTAAAACAGGTCTACTTCAGTCCCCGTCTGGCCACAGAACGAAGGATCATTGGTGATGAGGTTCATGAGGGGGAGGTAATTATTGACATGTTCACTGGAGTGGGTCCTTTTGCCATTAACATTTCCAGAAGGCCTAAGCTCAAAAACGTGAAGATCTATTGCATAGATATCAATCCCGTAGCAATTCACTACCTCAAGGAGAATATAGTGTTAAATAAGGTGCAGGGTAAAATTAAACCCCTACTGGGTGATGTAGCTAAAGTTTTAAAAGATCTGGATGTTAAGGCTGACCGGATTATTATGAATCTACCTGGAACTGCCTTTGAGTTTCTTCCAGTGGCAGTGGAACATTTAAAGCCGGGGGGAACTCTGAATTATTACCAGTTCAGCCGGGGCTTTGAAGATCCCATCAAACGAGTTGAAGAGGCTGCTTATCCACGTCAGGTGGAAGTACTGGATATGCGGAAGGTCAAATCTCGGAGTCCGGGGGTATGGCATGTTGCCATTGATGC
Organism: Methanobacterium sp. Maddingley MBC34; assembly: GCA_000309865.1. Lineage (NCBI taxonomy): Archaea > Methanobacteriati > Methanobacteriota > Methanobacteria > Methanobacteriales > Methanobacteriaceae > Methanobacterium > Methanobacterium sp. Maddingley MBC34. Next base: position 43,186 of record AMGN01000037.1, read on the forward strand.
GCGAATTAACGGGAAATGATATGGGGTAATAATCGATTTGATACTTGAGATAGACAGGAGTTTTTTTATGATAGATCAACAGTTTCCAGAATTATTGGAAGTGGAATATTCATTTAAATTAGGAGGGCATAACTCCCTTAAATTTGTGGATGGAAGACTTTTCTTTTTTTCAGAAGCTGATTCTCATCTTTCCCAAAAGAACGAATACATTACCATGGTATCAATTCCAGAAGAAAACAAATGGGAACGGTTCTGGGATGATCTAAATCATTGCGGGATCTGGAACTTGGAGGAATGTCACTGGCCGGGTGAAGTTGAGGAAAACACATCATGTGAAGGGGATCATGAGGAAGAAGATTGCCACTGCGAAGATGATAATTGTGAATGTGATTCCCCAAATGAAAGCATTCCAGATGGAAAGGACGTCCCCCAAGATAACATCCTAACAGACGGAGACATCTGGCAGGTAAAAATCATACACGGTCAAAACAGTATTTTATGTAAAAGCTGGTGTTTAGAAGAAAAATCTACAGATGAATTTTTTCAAGCCCTGATAAAACTGGCAGGGGTGGATGTAACTGAACCATTTGTTAACTTATCAAAAAGATTAATTGTTGATTAAAACTACTTGAATAACACATAATGAAAAGAAAAAAAATAAATTTAAAATAAAATCGTTTATTAAGAAAATCGTTTATAATGGTTGTTGGAAAGTTTATAAGGAGAATAGAACCCTATTAAAAAGGATCAACTATCCCCTCCTCAGTTATAATGCCGGTTATAAGGTCACTGGGCACCACGTCAAATGAAGGATTTCTCACTTCAGTTCCCAGAGGCGCGGCCTGACACCCTGCAAAGCCTAAAACTTCCACAGGATCCCTTTCTTCAATTTCGATATCATAAATACTGTTTTCACTGTCAAAGGTGCTTTTGGGTGCAGCCACATAGAATGGTACATTGAAACGTTTGGCTGCCAGTGCCACCATGAGTGATCCTATTTTGTTGGCTATTCCACCCTTAGCCACCCTATCTGCACCTATGATTACCTTGTTTATCTGTCCTTCCTGCATGAGGCGGCCTGCAGCACCATCCACTATCAGTTTCACTGGTATGTTTTCCTGTTGCATTTCCCAGACACTCAGTCTGGCTCCCTGGAGTACTGGTCTGGTTTCATCACACACCACACTAATATTTTTACCTTCCTGGTTGGCTGCACGGATAACCCCCAGTGCTGTGCCGTAATCCACACAGGCCAGTGCTCCTGCATTGCAATGGGTCAGGATGGTATCATCATCATCAATCACTGTAGCTCCGTATCTCCCCATTCGCCGGTTGGTATCCATATCTTCTTCGTACATGAGTATTGCTTCTTTTATTGGATCATCTGAAGCCATAACTCGATCAACTGCCCAAAAAAGGTTCACTGCAGTTGGACGGGCATCCTTCATCTCCTGGGCAGCTTTTTCCATATCTTCATCAGCCAGGTAGGCCAGTGCCATTCCAAAGGCTGCTGCCACACCTATGGCTGGGGCTCCTCGGACTACCATGGTTTTAATAGCAGTTATAACGTCTTGGTATGTTCCACAAACAAGGTATTCAGTTTCATGTGGTAAGAGTGTCTGATCTAATAGGCAAAGGAGGTCATCCTTCCAGTACATGGTTTTCATGTTAAATTCACATCCATTGGGTATTAATGTTCTGATAAGTAAATATCCGGATTGTATGATTGATAGTGATATTCTAAGGGTAATATTTGATAGTGATAT